>CALFOL010000423.1 GCA_937919915.1 uncultured Planctomycetaceae bacterium | reverse complement strand
GGGCATTCGGAGAGCGGTGGGCTAAACGTGTGATGCCGATGGTACTGAAGGATCTCATGCGCCACGAAAGCGTGACGACCACTGAGAAGTATTACGTTGGCGTCAACGCACAGGAAACGGCCCGATTCCTTCGAGAGGTGACACCAACAAAAAACGAGTCTCAGTCGATGACTGAAACTCGTTAAAATGCTTGTGTTTTTATTGAGGGCGCAGGGACTTGAACCCTGGACCTACCGATTAAAAGTCGGTTGCTCTACCAACTGAGCTACGCCCTCATTCCGCTGTTCAGATCGTCTGCAATCGGCAATCTGCCAAACAGACTTTCGCGGAAGAGCAGAACCATATCGGGAATCCCGCGGTTTTCCATATTGCACGCCGCTTTCTGCTCAATTTTATCTCGATCTGGACAATGCGGCACCGAATGCAGGACTCAAATTCCAGCCCGCTCGCCAAAATACGGAATTGCTTCAAAAAATGACACCGGTCGAGCTTCTCGCCGCGAGTCCGTTGTGACCTCAACTTACGCGGGTTTCGCGTGCTCCTTTTGCCAACAACCTACGAATTCCTGCGTTCAATCAAGCTGACTGACCTATACGGTGGTGGCGGTTTCCTGTGAGACCGGTTCCGTGTCGTAGAAGAAATTCGCCATCAGATGCTCTGCACAAAACAGCATGATCAGCAATCCCATCAGCACCGGGAACACCTCAATTCCTAGTCTCCCAAGGTTCACGGCGCGATCAAGCGTCTCTGGATCTGTGACTTGAGCATACCGGCCCTCACCCAGAATCTGATTCAGATGCTCCTCTGATATTGGCGTGAGATCGCTTTCCGCATCCTCAATGTTGGCCGAAAAATCAGAATGAAACGAGTTGCCTTCGTCAGCCGACTTCACTGCATACTGACCAGCCTCGTCGATATCTTCCAGCAGGACAGACGGTTCATCAAACGGCAGCATGCCTTTGGTTTGCCGAATACGCGGCCGAGCGACAAGGTACTGACTAAACCGCTGGCCGGCATCAACAGTGATCTCTACAGTATCACCCACCGTAAAGTTGTGTTTTGTTTCCGACACACCGGTCAGGTATTTCATGGTTTCGTCAATCAACATTGTGAACGACCAGTTTTCACCGACGACAAAATCTTCGTTCCATTTGTCGTCGCCATTGTTATCCATCGCCGATGTGAACAACAGGACTCGCCCGCTGCCAACTTTGCGTTCCAGCAATGCCGGTTGCGGATTCGTTTCGTGAATGAACGTCATCAATACTCTGGCGTCTGCATGTTGGTTGAACGTCCAGCAGCGGTCGAAGATCGCTCGGTTGAGTTCTGTCTTCGCTTCCGGCGACGCCTGAAAACTGCTGACAATGGGATTGTCGTCAGCATTCAGTGAGATTCGAGCCGCTTCGCGCCGGAAACGAACGGGCGTCAGTGGGATACCCGGCAGGAGTTCTGTGGAATCCGTTGTTGTCCACGCCGAAGTGTCCAGTGAATATTCCCCGCCCACTGTGATCAACAATGCTCCACCGTCCGCGGTGAAACGTTTTAGCTCCGTCCACGAAGTATCCGAAGGATGCTGCCAGTTCTGCACGCAGATGACATCGTAGTTGGCTAGAGTTTCTCGTTCGAATTCCGCCGTCGTGACAGCCTTACAGAGGAAGCGTTTGGAAGCCTCGTAGCCAGCAACATTGGGCTGCAGCAGATGCAGCAACAGCGATGTGTCCTCATAACGGTCACCCACCAGCAACACCCGGGGCGTCTGTGACACTCCGAAGGTGAAGAAACGAACGTCGTCTTCGGTTAACGGGTCTGGTGAGGCAAGCCGAATATATCCGCTGGTAAAATCGGCCCCTGCCAGACCTTTCACGCTGAAGGTGACTGTAGGAGCGGAACCGCCAAGTTGCAGCGTTCGATGCGGGCTGCCGACGATTCCACCGCCCCGGATTTCCTGCCCATCCTCACCCAGAGTAAACAGTTCCAGCACAACGTTTTGATTGGCGGCAGGAGTGCCGGCAACGGAAACCGAAATGGTGATTTCCTGATCCGCGACAGTCACGTCGCGATCGAGTCGCAGTTGCGACAGAGCCACGTTGTTGGGGTTGTCGACGCGGAGGTCGATCAAGTAGATCTGCAGCCATTCGTGCTGAACAAGCAGATCGCTGATCGCTGATTCATCGGGAATTCGCCACGCGGCGACGGAAAGATCTGTCAGCAGATAGATCTCCCGCACGTAAGTGTCGTTGCCGCCGCTGTCTTCCTGAGCCTGTTGGCGGCCTTCGATCTGAGCGTTAATGGCTTCTTTCAACACAACGTTGAGTGTGCGGGGCACTGCCGTTGTCTTCAATGCGCTGATGCGAGACCGTGCGCCCGCCAGGTCTGCCTGAAACACCACTTCCGATTGCGGATCCGTGGTCACGATGGCCACCTGACTCTGAGACGGCAGGACACTGAGATGTGCCAGCGCCATTTCGGAAGCGCCTTCCAGTCGCGTTTGGCCTTCGTGCTTGTAGGTCATGCTGAGACTGTTGTCGAAGATAAACACCGCGGCGACCGGAATGTCCGGCGAAAGCGGGCTGCGCGGTGCACTAAGTTCTGCGTTGACTCGCACACCCCATGGAAGTGCCACGCAAAGCAGTGCCAATAGTACTCCCAACAACACCGATCGACCTCGCAGTTTGGTTCGCCGTTCCCGTAGCAGATGCTCGGCAGGTTCTTCTTGTGCTGCCTGTTTGGATTTCCACCTGTAGAACCCAACCGCTGCTGCGATGACTGCGATTAGAAGCAGCCATTCGTACCATCGGAGCCCGTAATGCGCCGCAGGCAGCGAAGGACGAACCAGTGCCATGACGGCGACCGCGATCAGTAACGCTCGCAGAATCAGCAGCAGTAAGTGGCGCACTCGCATACGACGGGAATTCGCCGTTTGCCGTGTCAGCAACAGTCGCAACGCCGGAAATTCGATGCGCTTCGGTTTGGCACGCATCATCAAATGCAGCAGGACAGGAAGTCCTGCCAGAAGCACTCCGGCGAGTAATGATGCGTTGATCAGTGTCATGAAATGCGTGTGTGGTTGGGAAGCCAGTGAGAGTAGTTCTGCAAATAATACGATAACGCATTGAGGCACCACGCGCCAGCGAGTGAACGGAAAAATGCTGGCGATTCGTGCTGGTATCGGGGAGCGTCGAGGTTGCCGGACAGCAATGTCACGGTTAAGCCGATGTCAAAGTCGTCAGGAACACGGCATCGAGCGAACTGCAGCCAGCCTGCACTTGCTGCGCCGCGGACTCACTGTCGCACACAACGAAACATGTTGAACCACTGCCCGACATGAATACCGGGCGATTGGTTTCCGTCTGCATCTGCTGGATCAGTCGCGTCATGCCTGCGTTCACGTTCATCGCTGGCTGCGTCAGCCGGTTGAAGACAGCCTTCGTCAGGTGCTTAGCGTCGCCAGCCTTCAACGCAGCAACCACGTCGTCACAGCCGTGCAGTTCATGCGGTAGCGTCAATTTCGAAAACACGTCCGGTGTCGAATTTCCCGCTGCCGGCCGCGCCGCGACAAAGTGGAATGGGCCTCGAACCGGAATTGGTGTTACGAGTTCGCCACGACCGCGGCAAACTGCAGCCGTGCAGTCTTCCACAAAGAAATTAATGTCGCTGCCCAGCGTTGCTGCGATCTCGTGCAGCACGGCGACAGGCAGATTCAACTCCCACAGTTGATTCAGCCCTAACAACGTTGTCGCTGCGTTGCTGGAACCGCCCGCCAGGCCGGCTTGCAGAGGAATCCGTTTGTCGATGGTGATTTTCGCTCCGACGCGACGCGGCTCAGTCGCCAGCAAAGCTCGGGCGGCGCGCAGGATCAGATTGGAATCATCCAGCGGGATGTCGATCGCGGAACATTCGGTCTGATTCAGCGACAGCTGCCCGGAATCATCAGCTTCAAAGGTGATGGTGTCACACAGAGTGGTACGCAGCATCACCGTTTCCAGTTCGTGGAAGCCGTCGGAGCGTTTGCCGCAGACTTCCAGAAACAGATTGATCTTTGCTGGAGAATGCAGTTTTAGAATGTCAGGTCCCGGCATCGAAACTTCTGCCAGCCAGTACGAACAAGTCAGCTTGTGGCGAGATTGAGTATAACGGGAACAGTTCTAGCGAAACAGCTTCTTCCGCAGCCCCGGCAACGCATCCTGAATCGCAGTGTTCGGATCTTTCATGCCGCCGAGGACCTTGTTGGCGGTCCCCAGGTACTTCTCTGCTTTTTGCTGATCTTTGTCCTTCAGTAATCCAGACTGAGACACCTGTTTAAAGACGGCATTCGGGTCGACCTGTCCAGATCGCAGATTCTGCGCCAACGCGCGAATTTCTCCCAGGCTGGCGACCAGTGTTTCATAGTCGGCTGTGATGTCCTGATACGGCTTGCCAAGCTTGTCGGCCAGGGATTTATTTTGCTCCAGCGCGTACGTCGTCACCAATGCCATCGCCTGCTGCTTCATCTGTGGCAGGTGGGCGGCGAATGCGGTTTCGAAACCGGCCGCCACTTTTTCCCCCAGATCCGAAGTCATCGTCACATGTGGTTTCAGGATCGAACCGTTCAGACGAATGGTGGCATTGATTGTTGAGATGCTTGCTAATGTGTCCTGGGTCACCCCGGCCAGTGCCGTGGCGTATGGACTCTTTGTCTGGAACTCACTGTTTCCGAAGTCCGAACTCACGTCGATCTGTCCGGTAACTTGATTCTCAACGAGCGACATGCGTGCTTTCCAATGCATGTTGTTCAGACTGGCGACCAGGCGGTCTCCACCTGCTTTGCCGGCCGACAAGCGTTGTCCCTTCCGATCGGTGTAGTCGGCCGCCAGATCTGTCGTGGCTACGTCCTGAGTTGCATCGTGCCGGATCACCAACTGGACCGGCATTTCGCCTGCAGTCGAAACCTGCAGCAGAGCCGGTCGGCCGTGCAGCTTCGGGTCGCTCGTGACATCCGTCAGCACCGCCTGAAACGGCGTCGGAACATGACTCATCATCAGCTCGCCATCAATCAGCATTTTGCGGCACAGTATTTTGGGTGTAGGATTCAGGATCGGGAACAGATAATCGCGCCCACGCAGCCGTTCTGTTTCCGGGGGTCCTTTGACCTCGTTCAACGAATCGCGAATGAACTCCACCCAGGTCAGCATCTGCTGCAATTGAACGTACATCTCTTCGCCGATCAGCGATTCTGAAATTCGCCGAGGGTCCGGTTTCAGCATGCGAATACTGTTCGCAACGGTCTCGCGGTCGTTCTTCTGAGCCTGATCCAGTCGCGCGAAATCGCTTCGTGCTTCCAAAGGTACGTTGGCCCGGAATTGATTGGCCAGTTCGCGAGATCGGCGAATCATCAGATCGGCATCAGCAGCCACCTGAATGTACTTCTGAATCTGCTCAATGGTTTCGCCTTTTTTGGCGTCCTTCACCTGCTGCTGAAGCAACTCGATTTGCTCCCTGGTCGTCTTGATCTGGATGTTGATCTCTTTGAATCGAGTATCCCACTTCGCGTACAGCTCGTTGCCAACGCGATACGATTCCAGACGGTTGGGATCCAGTTGAGCTTTTGCCTGCTCGGTAAAGTTCTCGATCCATTCATCCCCCATCTCCTTCAATTTGTCGGATATCCAGGGCGGAATGGTTGGTCCTGCCGACTCTTCATTGGGGTCTCGTTCCAACTGTCCATTGTCACTGCGAGACGTCCCGAAGCGAACGCCCGTGACTTTGGCTTCATCCACAACATACGACCGGCGCAATAAAGGAGCCCCGGCCAGATTGAGCTTCATTTCGTCGAATTCCAGCAGGTTCGTTCCCGGTTTGTCGGCGCTCGCCAGCGCCACGCGGCGCACCGAACCGCGCGGTGGAAAGAACCCCGTTTCCAGTTCTTCAATATCTGCCTTTGCACCAGTGATGCTTTGCAGCGTTTCTGTCGCGGAATAGTGCAACAGCGGATCGAATCCGAAGACCGTGAAGGCCCAGATGAGTCCGACAATAATCAAGCGTGGTATTAAATAGCCCCAGCGCATGTGCACCTCCATGTGCGACAACTGTTGGGAAAGAACGTTTCAGTAGAATTCGATCAGCGGGCGCGCCGGTCCGTCTCAGCCGCCGACGCCGTTAGTCAGCGCTACCGAGGCTTCCAAGGCGTTCGGAAAATTCGGCACCCAGCAGGATTCGAGTCAGCCGGTATTTCTTAGCCCACACAGCAACCTTTTCGGTGTACCGTGCGAAGAATGGTTTCGATAGTCGGTACATCGGATACAGCAGCATGATGCCGATCACCAGACTCCCCAGGACGATTGAGTTGTTAAAGTCCGTCCAGGGCATCACGGGTTGGTTGTACAGATCGGTCCACATTTCGGCCAGTGACGGGTGGCTTAGTAACCACCAACCGACCTTGTCAGAAAATGGATCCATGTATCCCGACAGAAAGCTGCAGCCCAAAATGGAAGCGGCGGCAACGCCCAGGTTGGCTCGACTTGCCGCCAGAAGGATCCCCAGCGTGATGGCGATCAGGTTGCCCTTCGGGACCAGGCCGATCAGCACGCCCATGGCAAAGCCCATAGCCAATTGGCCCGGCGTCGCTTGCGTGATGAGCGCCTTCAGGGCGAGTCGAATCGGTCGCAGAAAGAATAGCATGAGCCACTCCGAGCTTGGTTCGGGAGAAATGGAAGGCGGCTAAGGGCTGACTGCCCGCAGAATCTGTTCAATCTGTGATCAATCAAAATTAGCGTCAAGGCGTCTATGGGCCATCCAGAGCAACGGGCAGAAACCCGATTCAGCGTTTCTCTGCAATTCGGCAAGGGGTGTTGTGCTGCTCCGCCAGCGGCAATACCGGCCGAAGTGCGTGTGCCAGTCTGGTGAGGCGGGATGTCTGCCGTCTCTGCTGAAAACCATCTCTGATCCCACAGAAATGGACATCCGGAAATATCGGTAAAACATCATAACAGTCAACATTGCAA
>CALFOL010000422.1 GCA_937919915.1 uncultured Planctomycetaceae bacterium | reverse complement strand
CAGGTAAGGATGATCCGAAGACTATTATGTGCGAAAACATATAAGCGACTGCTTACATTTGCAGCTGGGGAACTACGATAAGGCCAACGACGCGATAACGCGGTTCGAAGCAGAAGTCGGCCCCGGCTCGGACGTAGACAGCCTTCGCGCCAACATCATGCTGGCAGCCGGGCGTGAAGAAGAATGTGCGCAGGCGACGCTGGCAGCGATCAAACGGACGAAAGATATCGAGTGGGTTCCGAACGATTGCCTGAACGTTCTGCAATCCGAGCATCTGGAACGCCTTTTAAAAATCGTGAACGCAGATAAAGATCCTTCCCAGGCAGCCTGCAGGATGGCTACCCATCTGCTGAACCGCGATCGGATGGATCTGGCCGAGCCGTTGTTGCCAATTGCTGATGCCATGCAAAGTTCGACACCTGAGTTACACATTCTCCGGGGGTTGCGAGCCGAAAACACGGGAGACAGCGCCGCACAAATCGAACACTTTGCTCTCGCAATCGCCTCCCTTGACCAGGACGACGAAAGATACGACGAGTACAACTGCGCGTAGCTGTATGCTCACGAAGAAACTCAGTCTGTGGACGCGATCCTGCATTCTCGCGATGCCGTGGATTCACTGTTTGAACTGGCGATGGACGATGGTGAGCCGATGGTTGATCGGAAGTTGCTGACCGAAATGTCCGACGCGCTGCAACAGTGTTCTTCCAGCGATCCGGATATGCAGGCAAAGCTTGAACGTTGGAAACCCGTTATTCGTGCGGTCGCGTTGTTGAATTCAAGCAAGCCGCAGGAAGCCTGGGAAGGCTTTAATGAGTTCTATAAGACGCCGCTGGCGACGCAACTTGTTGACGATGATTATGCGGAATCGGTAGGTTACTGGGCCGCGGAAGCCGCTGTCCGTTCGGACCATATTTCTGAAAGCGTGCCGCTGGTTGAGGCGTTCGACGGCGATCCAGTGGCGTTTATTCGTTATGCCGTGGAAATCTACCCAACCGCGGAACGCTGCGATGCTTACTGTGAAACTTTCCCCACGGAAGCAAACAGCCATTACATGCGCGCCTATGCGGCCGAATTACGTGGTGACGACGAGACTGCCGTAAAAAACTATCTGGCACATATCGACAGCATCGAAACAGAAGACACCTATCAGGTATCGATGTCGCAACGCCGCCGCGGCACACTGCTTTGTAAGCGAGAGGACTGGGCCGACCACCTGCAGAGCATTCCCGAAGATCAATGGATCGCAGTCTTGGGGCACACGCTGATGCAACAGCTTCGCGTCGACGACGCACAATTATTACTATCGAAGTTTCCTCGAGAGTTGCGAAAACAGGGCGATGCGATCAATTTGGATTCCTGGATTAAGGAGCAACGGCAGGACTGGTCCGGACTGACTGGCCTCTACAAACGAACTCGCGCACAGGATGACGCAGCGATGTCCGCGGAGGAATCGAAAGAAGTTCTGACAGTAGAATGTCGGGAGAGATTTCTTGCGGCCTTATTAAAGGCCGGTGACTTCGCAACAGTTGATCGTTATCTCAGTCAGTTGGAAAAATCACGTGCGTTTTACAATGCTGACGGCTGGCGGCTGCATCTGGCGGTTGCCAAAATGGATAAAGAATCGATTAAAGCACAGCTGGCCGCGTCACGAGTCAGATACCACCTGTGTCAGCAGGACACCTTTGGCAGTGCAATCTGGAATTCCAGTTTTGATGCAATCCGTGAAGAGTATCCGCCCGATTGCCGATTCCTTCCGTTTGCGAAATATTTCGGCGGGGGACTGACGATCATGCAGGACAGCAACGCAATGCTGACTGTTGAACAACTCAGATCCAAACTTCCAGCGGTCAACATCGAAGATCTCACGCCCGCACTCATCGCAAATCTTGAAACCACCGCTACTGTAGCGCGGCGATCGGATCCTTCGATACAGCAGCCAACGCAGAACTTTCCCGGAAAGCTGTATCGTATTTCAACGCCAGCAGGCACGTTTTTGATCTGGCAATGGCCCGAGCCGATTACGACAAATCGCACGGGCAACTATTTTCGATTCGAAGACGATGCGGACGAGATTGAACTCCCTGACGATCTTAAGCAGGCCCTGGATCAGCACCGGATGTGGACCAGAGTTCAGCTCGAGTCGGTAACGGACACCGCAACACCCATCGCCGAAATGCGTGCCTGTGCCCGACTTGCAGCAGTGTTCGCCAGGGGGGGGACGGCTCTTTGGTACTGACCAATTACGCGATTGCTCGAGTAGACGCCAGCGTAGTGGCTTCGCTGAATGCTGGCGAATTCGAACTGCATCAGGCCGTTGAAGTGTTTTCTTCGCCTCGATTCGCGTGGTTCGAAGTTCAGCGATTTACCCATAAGACTGAACAAACAAACGAGTTGTTTGCGATGTTCGCCAAGGGCAACGATCCACTCACAATGCCAGATCGTGCATTGGTTCTGACCGATCGCGCGTGGATGCTTGGGGCAATCGAATGCGAACTGGTGCGCTGGGAACCCCAGTATCGACCAGAAACATTCTTCGTGAGGCTACCGGACTCACCGCTGATTGCACCGATGTATCGCGGAGAACTCGTCCGCGTGAATCGCGATCAGTTGTTGCGGTCTGGCCTGACAGATTCCAGGTAGAAGGCACCTTACCAGCACAACACGCAAGCGCGTGAATCCGCCGTTTCTGTTAATGCTGTCGCTTGTGAGTCGTGCTGGTATTTGCCGCTGCGTTACGTCAGTTCGGCTGTCGGAGTGGCTGGCCGAACGACAATGCGATTACCAGTCACGCGGATCACTTCCACCTGCGTGCCGTGGTCGATATAGCCACCGTCGCTGACAACATCCAGAAACTGCTCGCCAAAACTCGCTTTGCCGGAAGGCCGCAGTGTTGATGCGGTGATGCCGACATCGCCCATCTGAACGGGGCCAGAACTTCCATTGTCTGCAAAGACGGACGGGGTCAGATGTGGCCCGCTGTCGTCACCCGCTGCATAGCCTGGTGGAGTCAGGATGAGTCTATTCAGAAACGGAATGGAAGGCAGAAATCGATTCAATGCCACAGCCACAACGATCACCGTCGTGAGTGCTCCCGCCAGACTTCCGAGACTCCCCATGGATTCGTTGAACCGTTGGCCGGCTGTCATCCCGGCAAACGTATGACTGG
The DNA here is from genome assembly GCA_937919915.1 of uncultured Planctomycetaceae bacterium. GTDB lineage: Bacteria > Planctomycetota > Planctomycetia > Planctomycetales > Planctomycetaceae > Fuerstiella. The sequence continues at coordinate 3,794 of CALFOL010000422.1, read as the reverse complement.
CCAACACCAGTGACCCTGCCATCAGCAGCAAGCCCGATATCCCAAACACGCCGAACCCTGGAATTACAAAAATCTCCAGCGCCAGCAAGCCCACTCCCAGCACGAACATGATCAACTCAAGGCTGCCCGATGTCCCGCCGAGATAACGACTCCAAAAGAACAGCGCGAATAGTAGCAACGACACGATGCCGAACAAGCCGGACGGCAAGTGGGCCTCCAGATACATACACAGGATCGCCAGGGTGATCAGACCAAAGCCTGCCACCTGAGACCGCAGGACCCAGACAAAAGTGTCCACCCAGGTGCGAGCAACCGGGGTCAGCCGATTTGATTCCGGTACTCCCAATCTCAGCCGGACTTCTTCAAAATCGGCACAGGGCTTGTCGGCCAACCCCAGTTCATGAGCTCTCCGGCCGTTGACTGTTAACAGCACGTCGTCGCGAGATTCCGCAACGACCGCACCTTTCACCCAATTCTCGTTGGATGCTTCAATTTCGTATTCGCTCATATAGGTCACCCGGCCAGTGTCCGGATGCCGCACTTCAAACACCTGTAGATTTTTGTCGACCATCGCCTGCAGCAATGCCGGTGGCCTGTTCTTTCTTTCTGCCAGGTTCTGTAACGTTACCAGGAAGTCGCTCCACAGTTTCTCCGGCACGCGTTCGAACGCGCCGCCTTCTTCGACTTCGCGGATGACACCGGCGTCACCCAGATGAGCGTCTGGTTTCATGATGATGCGATCCGTCCCCAGCGCTACGACTGCAGCGCCACTTAACGCTCGGTCACTGATCCAGGCCACCGTGGTGACTTTCGCCGGATCGAGTTCCGCGATGGTATTGGCGATATTGACACTCGAATCCAGGTAACCTCCGGGGGAATCGATGTCGAAGATCAATATGTTCGCTCCCTCAGCGACCGAGATGCGAATTTGTCGGAGGATGAATTCTTCCGTCAGTGGAGTGATCGCTTCGTGCAAAGCGATCATCCGCGCGTTCACTGGCTGGTCGTTCGTCGACTGCTCTCGCATCGCTTCCGTTGGCAATTCGTACAATGCAGCCACGTCACGACGCGTCTTCACTGTTTTGGCGACCAGAAATCCGGAACGCTGAGCATCCGATGCATTGAACGAACCCGGCGCGCCGGCATCTTTGATTTTCAGTGTTTCAGTAATGGCGACGGCGTTGTCACGTTGAATCTTGAGTTCCTGTGGCGTCAGCATCTGATGTTCCGGGAAACCAGTTGCACCTTCCAGTTCGACTCTCAGCAGTTCAACGGCAGGATCCATCATTGCCATCACGACTCCCCGCGACAGTCGTGAGTTCCGGCGACGGTCAGAGATACTCAGGATGAGTTCCTGTTCTTCTTTCGGCAACGCCGAGCCGCGACCGATGTCTCCGATCGCTGCGTCAGGATCCATCACGACATCGTGACAAGCCAGAGCAATGATCGCGTGATAACCGTGCACCGTTTTGGGGATCCACGCAACCGTACGGACCCGCGATGCATCGGCAGATGTGAGCCTTCTGGCCAGATCACTGACCTGACCGAACCGACTGCTTCCAGGGGGGATTTCCAGAATCAACACCGCGTCACGGTTTTCACGTACCGCTCTGGCCTGCAGTTCCATGGCCAGATTGCCCACGCGTGCGACCTGGGAATCTCCAATCGGGCTGGTCAATGTTAGAAATTGCCCAAACCGCGGAGCCGGCGCCGCAGCGTCAGCCGGCTTTTCCTGTGCCAGACCAACACTTGCGCAACTGGCAATGGCCGTGATCAAACAGCATGAGAATTTTAAAGACGGACGCCGCATTTCTCGCTCCCGATGAGTTGAAAACGCAACCCAGTGGACAATCCCAAGTCTAAAAACCATTGAGGCAAGTGCCCCCCAATCAACTTCCAACGATCTATTCTACGCCTGGTAACCCGATTCGAACAATTGTTAACAGTCCATTCGCTGGCAACGGGGGGATCCTGGCCACAGATTACATATTCCCCTGCATTTTTCTGCATATCAACGTGAATTGCATTGTCCGTCAGTCGATCACACTCAGCTGGACCAACGCTCACCGCCAGCACACAAAAGACGCACTGCCTGACAACTCACAGGCGAGTTCCATATAGTTCGCGCCACTTGTGTTCCATCATCCCTTTTTGACTGTCTAACTGCCGATGTTTGGCGTTCTGAATCTTAACAAGCCCTCGGAAAAAACTTCACGCGATGTGGTGAACATCATTCAGCGGATTGTGAAGCCTGCGAAGGTTGGGCACGCGGGAACTTTGGATCCGATGGCCACCGGTGTCCTGCTGGTTTGTGTTGGTCCTGCGACGCGACTGATTTCTCTGCTGCAGCAAGCTCCGAAAACGTACGTGGCCGAATTCCGCTTCGGTGAGCGTTCGGACACCGACGACGCGACCGGCACTGTCGAATATGTTCACGATGCGACGGAGGTTTCGGAATCACAGCTGCTCGCCGCTCTGCAAACGTACGTCGGCACAATCGCCCAGGTTCCCCCTGCGTTTTCCGCCGTGAAGGTCCAGGGACAGCGCGCGTACGCGAAGGCTCGGCGAGGCGAAGAGGTGCAGCTGACTGCAAAGCAAGTGACCGTTCATGCGATTGACCTGTTGGAATACTCGTGGCCTGTCGCCAGGCTCAGCATTCGCTGCGGATCGGGTACGTACATCCGTTCGATCGCTCGTGATCTGGGAGTTCAGCTGGGATGCGGCGGACTCATGAGCGCACTCGAACGGACAGCGATCGGTGAATTCAACATCACGAACGCAGTCTCCGCCGCTGATTTGAACGCCGAGAATATTGCGGAACACATCACCGACGCGATCCGAATTGTGTCTCACCTGCCGCAATATCGTTGTTCGGCTGATGAGGTCGCTCTACTGAAAGCCGGTCGAATATTGAACGTGGTGCCGGAGCAGTTGCGAGTACAATCGCCGGCGGCCAATGATGCAACCGTCGCTGTGGTGTGCAGCGAGGGCATGCGACTCTTAGCGATGGGGGAAATCATCGATTCCGGCGAACGGATCCAACCCCGAGCGGTATTCTGCCACGACAGAAAATCCTAATGAGTCGTGCACGCGTCGGGCTCGTGGGATACGGCTATCATAGTCCCAAACGCACACTCCGCGGCCACGAGTCACCAGGAACTGCTATAGGCGAAGGTGAGAGCCCCTCGGAGATATTCTCGTTACGTGCCACACACCGGTCACTTGAAAACGCTGCACCTAAGGCGAATGTGTTTCTTTGCCTGCTCGTCATTTCAACAAGCGTTGTCGCCGGTTGTTCGAAATCCCTGCTGAAATCCTTGCGGCAGTCCGACCAGGACTTCTTTCGGCAGTCACAACAGATCCTTCGGCTCTGCAGGCAGGTTTGTTACCAGTTTTTGCGTGCGTTCGAGTTTATTTGTATGTCGCCATGACCGACCGCATCGGCAATCCTGAGGGCGGTGTTTTTTAAGGAAACTCAATAAGTCGCCAACACAACAATGTCGCGGCATTAGGCCAAAACAGGTTGAGACAGGTTGTGGCCCCGGGACGTTGGTCGTAAACGAAGTACTGAGTTCGGCAGGGAGTGGTTTCCATATTGCCTCACAAACCCATGTTTTGGTTTTTCTTTTTGAGAGAGGTGTATTATGAAATTGATGAAAAGGAAGGGCTTTACCCTTATCGAATTGCTGGTCGTGATCGCGATCATTGCAATCTTGATTGCCCTGCTGTTGCCAGCTGTTCAGCAGGCCCGTGAAGCGGCTCGCCGCACCCAATGTAAGAACAATTTCAAGCAA
>CALFOL010000421.1 GCA_937919915.1 uncultured Planctomycetaceae bacterium | reverse complement strand
ACCAGACCTCGCCCGAAGTGATGATGCCACAGGCGATTCACGATGACTCGAGCCAGCAACGCTCCCGCGCCGTCTTCGACGTCCGTCATCCAGTCGGCGAATTTCTCGCGGTCAGATTTGGCGCCGTCAAACCAGCGCTCGGATTCTCGGTGGTTTTCGTTTTCGGTCATCAATACTCGAAGACCACCCGCACTGACAGGTTTGACGGGCGATTGCCAGCTTCCTCCGGCCAGCAGATGCGCCTGAGTCAATTTCAGTGGCACATGTTTGCCGCCTGCATCAGGTATCACTTTGGCCTGGTCGAAGAACACGGCCGTCCATTGATAATATTCCTGAGCGGTGATGGGATCGATCTTGTGATCGTGACAGCGGGCACAGCCGACCGTTGTCGCCAGGAACGCCTGGCCGGTTGTGGAAACCATGTCGTCGAGAATATGGAATTGCCTGTCGTTGGGATTGGCGTTGTCGTTTAGCCGAGTGCCCAATTGCAGAAACATTCCCAGATCGCGTTGCGTTTGACTCGCGCCTTCCGGAGCCGCCTCAATTTGATGGCGGACAAAATGGTCCCACGGCATGTCGTCGTTCATCGCGCGGATGACGGCATCGCGGTAACGCCAGGCGTCGTTGTTGAGTGCATCCAGTTCATCGGTGTTGCCCACGCTTTCACCAAAGCGGGCCACATCCAGCCAATGCCGCCCCCAGCGTTCGCCGAATTGCGGACGGGCGAGCAGCCTGTCCACAAGGTCGTCGTACGCACTGGCGGAGGAATCCGCCACGAATGCTTCGGTTTGTTCAGGAGTTGGCGGCAGGCCGATCAGGTCGAAATACAGCCGACGCACCAGCGTGTGTTTGTCGGCTTCGGGCGTTGGCTGTAACTGACGTTCCAGCAGTTTCGCGTTGACGAACGAATCCACTGTCGCGTCTCTGGTCGCGGATACCGGTTCGGGCAGGCGTTGATAGGCCCAGTGATTGCGGCCTGCCTGCAGGGTCAACTGAGCAGCATCGACGGCTTTGCCATCGCGAGGATCGGGAGCTCCTTTCGAAATCCACTTCGAAAAGTCCGTGACGACGGATTCCGGCAACCGCCCGCCTGGCGGCATCATCGTGTCTTTGTCGGCCGACGCCAGGCGAGCAATCAACGCCGATTCTTCCGGCTTGCCGGGGCCGACAACCTTGCCCGAATCACCGCCCTGAGCAACTCCCGCACGAGTATCCAGCTGCAAACCACCTTCAAGATCTCCCACTCGCGCTGCCTTCGCGGAATGGCAGGCGTAGCAATGTTCTACCAATACAGGGCGAATGCGTTTTTCAAAGAATGCCAGATCATCAGGCGCGATTTCGTCCGCGGCAACAGCCACAGGTGAAGCCAGCGCGCACGTGAACAGCGACGCTGCGATTGCGTGGAAGATTGTTAGGCATGGACTTCGCGTTTGAGGCATCGCCGATGTGAATGGAACGCTGGGAATTGTGCGGAGGTGGTCTTTGATTGTAACCAAACGTTAGCGACGTTTCGCAAGGCGTTTGCGACATATCACAATTGTATTGGCAAATGGAGCGACTAAGATCAGCCCATCGTGTGGCAGACTTCCCGTCTTCTCTTCGATATTTCCGGATGGCCGAAAAGAACAAACATTCGCTTTGGCCGTTTGCCAATTTGAAGTCTTATTCCACGCAGCAAACAGGCGAGCCGTCTGTTCTACGATTGATCAACATGAAACGACAATTCCTTGCCGTCGTCGGCTTGTTACTTGCGGCCGCTCCCAGCTTCGCCGAAGACTGGGGATACTATTCGATCATTCCCGTGAGCGCTCCGAAGCTGGTGCTTGAGGCTGTTGATTCCGGGACGACCGAAGGCACCGTGGTGTCGATTGGCCAACCGACGGCGCAAGCGAACCAGAAATGGGTCGTGCAGCCGAAAGGAGACGGTTTGTATGTGATTAAGCCTTCGTACAGTTCGACGTTGGTGCTCGCGATTGCAGAAGGCGGCGAAAAAAATGGCACGCTGGCTATGTTAGAAACCGACAGCGGAAAGCCGTGGCAGCGATGGACGCTGGCTCAACAGGACAACGGCAGTTACACGCTGGTTCCAAAGCACGCGCCGAGTCAGGGGCTGGATCACTTCGGGGGCAAGAGGGAACCCGGAGCGACGATCGATCTGTGGGTGAACAAGCCCGGCGATCAGCATCTGCAATGGTATATCCGACCGCTCGCCGGCAGCCCGATTCCTGCCGCCGTCGCCGAGACTGGTCCGCAATATGTGCCGCCCGTGTTGAAGCCGGAAGAAATTTTTCCCGGCCAAATCAAACAACTTCGATTCAATACCAGCAGGATCTTTCCTGGGACCGTTCGCGACGTCACAGTTTTCATTCCGGCGCAATACGATGCTTCGAAACCGGCCTGCGTGTACGTCAAAACAGACGGCTATCGCCCGCAGGAAAAGACAATGCTGGAAACCATGATCGCTGGCAAAGAAATGCCGGTGACTGTTGGCGTGTTTGTCCGCCCAGGGGACGTTCCAGCGCCGATGAAAGGAACGCTGGGGCGGCGCAATCGTGACTTCGAATACGACGGCGTCAGTGATAACAACGTCCGTTTTCTGATCGACGAACTGCTGCCATTTCTCGCGAAGGAACTCAATCTGAATCTTTCCACGGACGGTAACGATCGCTGTATGGCGGGAGGCAGCAGTGGAGGGATCGCAGCGTTCACGGCGGCGTGGAATCGTCCCGATGCGTTTAGTCGAGTCTACGCGGCAAGTGGTAGCTGGGTGGCGTTTCGCGGTGGGCATGAATTCCCAACCATGGTGCGGAAGTTTGAAGCTCGACCGATTCGTTCGTTCCTGACGACAGCAACCCGGGACATGGAAAACGCTGCGGGCGACTGGTATCTGCTCGATCTGGAAATGGACAAAGCGTTGAAGTTTTCGGGCTACGACTACCAGTTTCGAGTGATCGACGGCCGGCACGTCGCTGGTTACAGCGAACACTGGCAGGAAGCGATGGCCTATCTATGGCGAGGCTGGCCGGAACGCGTCCAGGCCGGGCCGAGTGCTCCGCGTGCGCAGGAGATTCTGATTCCCGGCGAAGGCTGGGAACTCGTCGCCGAAGGCTTCAAGAGTACTCGCGGGCCAGCGGGCAATGCTGCTGGCGAAGTTTTCTTCGCGGACACAACCAGCGACCGCATTCACCGCATCGATCTGGATGGGACAGTCAGTGAATTCGCCGCGGATACTGGTAAGGCTCACTGCGTGACAGTTGGTGCCGACGGAACCGTGTTCACGATCTCAGAAAGATCCGGCAAGTTGATGGGCTACGACGCTGCGGGAAAAGGCAGCGTCGTGATGGACGACATTCTGGGGCATTCGATTCTGGCCAGACCCGATGGCAGTCTGTACGTCACGACAAATGGCGATAAAGCTCACGGCCCCGGCAGCGTATGGCTGATCAAAAACGGGAAGAAAACGCGCGTCGACACGGGAATCAAATTCGCCACCGGCATGACATACCGTCCGGACCAATGGCTGTTGTCTGTGGCGGAAGGACATTCAAAATGGGTCTACAGTTACCAGATCAACGACGACGGCACACTGAAAAACAAAGAGCGGTTCTTTCACTTGCACGTGGCCGACTGGGATGACGACGCCGGTGCCGAATCTGTGTGTTACTCAATCGAAGGACGACAGTTCGTCGCGACTCGCAGCGGAGTGCAGATCAGCGCTGACGACGGACCGACTCAGGTAATCCTGGCGGTCCCCGACTTCAGTCGTGTGACAGGCGTGTGTCTCGGCGGCAAAGACGGCGACACCCTGTTCGCGTTCTGCGGCAACCGTATCTGGAAACGCAAAGTCAAACACCACGCCATGGGTGCGTTTACGCCGTGGGTTAAGGTGAATGGAACGAAGCTGTAGCGCAACGTGGTCGAGTCGCTCCGCGACTCTGGCACATCGAAAACCAGTCACAGGCGAGCCTGTGCTACGAAAGAGGCTCATTATGAAATCGATTATCGCATCCGTCGTGGTTTTCAGTTCGATCGTCTCGACATCGATCCTCAACGCTCAAGTTACCTCAATCTCACTGCCGCGCAGTACGCCGGAGGCTCAGGGAGTTTCTTCGGCTCAGATTCGTGAGTTCATTGACACCGCCGACAAGCAGGTGAATTCGATGCACAGCTTTATGCTGGTGCGGCATGGGCATGTCGTGACCGAAGCCTGGTGGACTCCGGAATCTGCGGAGAAGCCACACATCCTGTGGTCGCTCAGCAAGAGTTTCACTTCCGCGGCCGTTGGCTTCGCTGTGGCGGAAGGAAAACTCAGCGTTGATGATCTGGTGCTTCCATTCTTTCCGGATGATGCTCCGGCGGAACCCTCTGGCAATCTGAAAGCGATGCGAATTCGCGATCTGTTGACGATGAACGCGGGGCATCAGGATGAACTTAACTGGCGCGAAGCCGAACACTGGGCGAAGGCGTTTTTGGCTCATCCTGTGCCGCACAAACCGGGCACGCATTTTCGGTACAACACTCCTGCGACCTACATGCTGTCGGCCATCGTGCAGAAGGTCACGGGACAGACGGTGCTGGAATACCTGAAGCCGCGTCTGTTTCAACCGCTCGGCATTGTTGATCCGACATGGGAAACCAGTCCGCAGGGAATTTCGATCGGCGGCTATGGTTTGTACGTTCGCACGGAAGACATCGCTAAGTTCGGTCAGTTGTATCTGCAACAGGGCGAATGGAACGGAAAGCAATTGTTACCAAAGTCGTGGATTCAGCAGGCAACGTCAAAGCAGGTTTCCAACGGCAGCAATCCCGTCAGCGACTGGGACCAGGGTTACGGCTTCCAATTCTGGCGCTGTCGTCACAATGCGTTCCGAGGCGACGGCAAGGACGGACAATTCTGCATCATCCTGCCCGAACAGGACGCCGTGATCTCGATCACTGCCAACACCGGAGACATGCAGGGTGAACTCAACATCGTCTGGGACAAACTGCTTCCGGCGTTCAGCGACAAGCCGATGGAAGAAAACGCAGGCGAGCAGACGAAGTTGAAGGCTGTGATCGCGGGGCTGAAGGCGTCGCGGTGAGTTGATGTTGTAGTTCAGGCTTTAGCCGCTCTTCCGGATTCGTTTGCGCAGACGTCGGCTAAAGCCTATACTCCAACTCAATACTTGATCGGTTAGTATGCTTGCTCTTTCTAGGTAGCAACTGTGACATGGCTGCGACAGCATGCGAACAATC
>CALFOL010000420.1 GCA_937919915.1 uncultured Planctomycetaceae bacterium | reverse complement strand
CTCAAAATAATGAACCAAATATCGTACAAAAGCCAAAGTGAGTGCCATTGGCCGCAAGCCCGCAAGCCTCAAAACAAGCGAACGATGGGAAAACATGCCGACCGCAACGCATTTTTGACCACGAAAGGCTCCAGTGAGCCGTCGGCTCACCCATTGAGCCGCACAAAAGACACGAGAAATCGCAGGGACAACAATACAATACGCTTTGGGGCTCTCCTGAATGGCGAGACGCCAACAGTGGGCGGCCGTGGCTCCGCATCGTAAGATGCAGCGCGGATCAGTGAAGCGTTCAAGGTTTTGCCAGTTGCGTTCGGAGGTACACATAATGAAAGTCGCCTTACTAACCAATGCGTCCGGAGCTCATATCAGCGCCTACCTGCCCGCACTTGCGGCGGCGAAAGATTGCGACGAAGTCGTGTTGGCAGATCCGGATAAACGCTGGGTTGAAGATGCGAAGAAGGTTCTCGGAGACAAACTGACTCGAACTTATGTGAGTCATTCCGAGTTGCTGGCACAGGAAAGTCCCCGGCTGTGCATGGTTTCAATAGAAGCGAAGCATGCTCCACCGATTGTGGAAGCCGCTTTGAATATGGGGGCTCACGTGTTTGCGGAGAAGCCAGCCTGTGTGTCACTTGATGAATTCGAAAAGCTGGCCAACCTGGCCGAATCGAAGCACCTGCATTTGATGATGGCGTTCGCGAATCGCGTCAATCCGGAATCCCTGGCCGCTCGGAAGATGATCCGCCAGGGACGCATTGGCAATGTCTACAGCATTGATATGCACATCGTGGCCGATCAAACGCGACTCACACGCCCCGCTTACCACACGGCGTGGTACGCAGACAAAACGCGGGCGGGTGGTGGCCATCTGATCTGGCTGGGAATTCACTGGCTCGATCTGGCCATGTATCTGACGGGCACAGTCATTACCGAAGCGACCGGTGCCATCGCAAACATTGGAGGCCAGCCGATTACAGTTGAGGATTCCGCCGTCGCGACACTGCGATTCGATAACGGAATGCTGGGTTCGCTGAATTGCGGCTACTACCTGGACCGCAGCTATCATACTCAAATTCGTATCTGGGGATCGAAGGGCTGGCTGAACATCGATTCGTTTGGCGATCCAAAGCTGACGTGGTACGAAAACGAGGGGCCGAAGGCGAAGCAATTGCAGGTCTTCGAAGAGCCAACGGAACCGCGCGGATATTCCCCGTTCGTGTCGCGCGTCGTTTCTGCGATCGCCAGAAACACGGCGCCGCCGATCTCCACGCAGGAATCTCTGAATACTCTGCGAACCGTATACGGCATCTACCAGGCCGCGGAGACTGGTGCTGTGACGAAAACCAATGCCGTGGCGGTTAGGTAGTCGAGTCTCATGCGATATCGTCAACTTGGTCATTCAGATCTCAAGGTTAGCCACATCGGCATGGGGTGCGTGACATTCGGCCGTGAAGTCGACCAGAAGTCGTCGCTGTCGATTCTCGACCATGCCCTCGAAAGCGGCATCACACTGTTCGACACGGCGGAAGCGTACGGTCAGGGGGCATCGGAATCTGTGCTGGGAGAATGGATGCAGACGAGACGCGCGCGTAGCCGAATCGTCCTTGCATCAAAAGTCACCGGCACGCTCACGCGGGAACGAATCCTCTCGTCAGTGGAAGCCAGCCTGAAACGATTGCGAACCGATCACATCGATCTGTTTCAGACGCACATCTGGGATGATGTCACGCCGCTGGAAGAAACGCTTGCTGCTCTGGCGCAACTGGTTGATCAGGGCAAAGTCCGCTACATCGGCTGCAGCAACTATTCGACGGAACAACTCTCTGCAGTGCTGGCGTTGAGTACAGACGCCGGACTAAGTCGGATGACCTGCGCCCAACCGCCCTACAATCTGATACAGCGGGAAATCGAAGCAGGTTTGCTTCCGTTGTGTATGGCACAGAACATCGGGGTGATCAGCTACAGCCCGCTGGCGGCGGGATTTCTGTCGGGGAAGTATCGCCCCGGTCAGGCCGTTCCGAAAGGATCGCGATTCGAGGTAATTCCCGGACATCAGGACATCTACTTCACAGCACGCGGCTACCAGGTGCTGGAACAACTTGACGAAGACGTACGCGCGACGGGCGTGCCGCACGTCCAGCTGGCGCTATCATGGGTGTTGAAGCAAGCAGGGGTCACCTCTGTGCTGGTCGGAGCCAGAAACACGTCGCAGATCGACCAGGCGCTGTCCGCGCGTGTTGTTTAGCGGGAATGTAACAAAGGAACAAACAGTGTATTATGCCTGAAAAAACAGCCAACCCTGCAATCGATGAGGACGGTGTGATTCTTCTGGAACTTGCCGGCAATCAACGCATGATCGAAGGACATTCTCCTGCTCTCCGCTGCGTCGGACTTTTGACGGCGATCTTCAGTGTCGCGATGCTCTGCGCCGGTCTGTAGTTCTACAACGCTGCTCACCGTCCTGAGGCTGGGGCGATAAGACTAATAAAACAATTGGAGACCGAATCCGAACTTATAGGTCGACTCGCAATTGCCGAATACTTCAGGGAATTCAGGAAAGCGAAGTTTCGGCAGAGAAAGGTTGAGGATATGCAGGACGCAATGCTGGCTGGCACCTGAAGTCATCGCGCGTCGCCGGGCTCCACTCCCGTTGCCAGCACCGTTCAGCTTTCCACGGAACAGCGGCTTCAGGTCCGACAGGAAGACGCACGGTTTCGCAGTCGAGGATACAACGATCTGCCACTGTCTCAACGCCTGAAGGAACCGATCACCATCAAGAGTTATGGTGACTTTGAGGAAGTGCTTTCGAAGATTTCTGTTCGCAGTAAGATTAAGGTTGAATACCAGTTTGCGGATCTTGCAAAGGAAGGCATTTCTCGAATCGGCCACGTCGATTTTCCGCTGCAGACGCGATCCATCGCAGACACGCTTTCTGAACTCCTGCGCCAGCACAATCCGCATCCAGTGACAGGAGCCAACGATCCGAACATGGTCTTCGTCTTCGTGGTCTCGCCCGACGAAGAGTGCCTCGTATTGACAACGCGTGAGAACGCCGAGCGACGTGGCCGCCTGCCAGAACTTTTTCTGGCGGACGCGGAATAGAGCAACTTACAATTTGATCCAGCGGTGGCGAAGGTCACCACCCACCGCCGACTACCATCCCATCATTTTCCCCCGCCAGTTTCTGAAAAATTCCTCTCGCAAGTCTGCTGTCGGTTAAGTCCGGTAGACTATTCACAGATTCGTGAATGCTGCGTGCAGAACCGTCGCACAGTACAAAATTGATGACACTTTTGCTGTGCCGACTGGAAAAACCTGTGTCACTGTGATTCAGTGGGGACGCATAGCTGCCGTCGGCCACAACATCGCTTTCGTGAAAGTTAGAACGCGGTCCTGGCCAGATCCCGCTGCGCCCGATGACGGAACGTTCGCCAACCAGAAGTGTTTGCGAGGTACCATCCGTAATTTGGCTGATGTTAGTGGAACTGTTGACGTTAAAGATTCCAGGAAAGTGTTGTTTAGCAGTGCCATTTTTGAGGTTGTTGATTTGTTCGGGCCAGAAGTCTGACTCCGACCAGCGCGGAATTGGTTGCGGCCCGAAATTTCCCATGTAATTGGTCGTGCCCCAATCGCCCCGCAATGGATTCATCTCGCCGACAGAATCTGAGTTACAGCGAAATTCAACGACTGCCGTCTGTAAAAGCGTCCTCTGTTCATTGGTCGGTATGCGGAGACCGTCACGCGGCCCTATTACACTGTATAGCTTTCCCTGATTCACATACGGCAGAATTTGGTTGTGCCACCCCGTTGACGAATATCCCCCTGCGTCAGGACGTCGCGAAACCCATCCCGGCGGAAACGTCAGATGTGAGTCATGATAATTGTGCAGCGCCAGACCAAGTTGTTTGAGACGATTCAGGCAGAGGACATCCCGTTCTGAATCTCTTGCGTTCTGAACGGCGGGCACAAGCAGCGCCAGCAGCACGGAGACGCCAGAAGCAACCGTTAGTGCTTCGATAAATGTGAATCCCCGGCGGATCGCGCAGCAGGATCGATGGATTATCTTCATCTCGACAGCTCCTGACGATCTCTGATCACCTGTCCATCGTCGCGGGCCGCAAGTAGCTGCATGATACCACCGAACGGCGCATTATCCGTTGGTGCAAGACTCTCGACAGATTCGTGAATTGGCCGCACGGATCCATCACACAACAAGAAGTAGACAATGCCTCCCAGATGACGGCTGGAGAAACCGGTGTCGCTGTGGTTGAGGGGCGACGAGAAGCTTGCGTCTGAAACCACGTCGCTTTCATGGAAATTAGAACGCGGTCCAGGCCAAATGCCACTGCCACCGATCACGCAACGTTATCCCACACAAATTGTATTCGACGTGCCGTCCGTGATATCACGGAAGCGAATGCATCGATTGAGACTGAATATGCCGTTCGGCTGCTTATGGCTGGCAACCTGTCCTGGCCAGAAGTCCTCTTCGGACCAGCGAGGAATCGGTTCAGATCCATGATTGGCCGAAAAGTTTGACGTTCCCCAGTCGCCGCGCAGCGGATTGGTGTCGCCCAAAGAATCTGATGTGCAGCGATAATGCAATAATGGTCTTTTTAACGGGGATAGATCGTTGTCTTTCGGCTCATAGACGGCATCGATATTGAGTGAATTGTACAATGGAGCTTCGCCGAGAAACGGGAGGATCGAGGCCTGCCATCCGTTAGCAGGATGCCCTTCTCCCTGACCGCGACGCGAGGTCCAGCCGGGCGGAAACATGTTGTAGACGTCGGCATAGTTGTGAACTGCGAGACCGATTTGCTTTAACCGGTTTCTACACGTGACATCGCGCACTGAGTTTCTGGCTTCCTGAACAGCTGGAATTAACAGCGACATCAACAGGGAAACTGTCGACAACACAGTCAGTGATTCGACAATCGTGAAGCCGCGACGGAGGTTCTGTTAGCGGTTCTTAGCCCGAAGTCCGAAACTCGGTCTTCGCGGCCACGAGTCAGCAGGGCTGCTGTAGCCACACGCGCATGCAGTTCAGCATCAACCTGGGGGCCACCGGGAGCACACGGTGTCCAGGCACAGTCATGCGGGATGGTCATCAGCGCAAGGCACAGGACGCCAAATCGGACTCGGGAAACGACGGTTTGGGTTTTCGTCAATCCTCGGCGACCCGCGACCGGACGCACAATTCATTAGATTGCTATAATTTGCAACATACCTCTTTG
>CALFOL010000419.1 GCA_937919915.1 uncultured Planctomycetaceae bacterium | reverse complement strand
GACATGCGGCTAGCCGGTGGACCAGTGAATTCATCGGACGAGAGTGCCTTTCTGTTGATGGGGGCCGACTCGGACAGCGACGTGCGACTGGCATCAGCTCCGGCCGACGACAACAGCGCGACACCAGGCGTGGACGCCGGAACATTGGCTGCAGGCGAGGTAGCGGCTGCAGGTTTGGCGGCCGGTCTTAGCGCGGACTCTAATGACAGTTCTCGAATGCTGGCTGGTTTGGATTCTGACAGCGATGTTCGTTTGGCAAATTCAACAACCAACAAGGGTGACTCCAGCGACAGCTCCCGACTGATCTCGGGGTTAGCGGAAGACAGCGACGTTCGTCTGAGCCCGCCGGCCGGAGGCTCGGATGATTCCGGGGTGTTGGTCGGCCTTGATTCAGACAGTGATGTGCGACTGGATGTCGGAGATTCCGGCGTTAATGCGGGTAATGAATTGCCATTGTTCGATTCAGACAGCGATGTGCGTTTGTCTGTCGATGGTTCGGACCTGCTGCGGGGACTTGATCCCACCGGTTCTGGTGTTGTGCTTGACTCCACGTCTGATGAGGACAGCGATGTTGTCCTCATGACGCCGGATGATTCGGGGGACATGTTTGCAGGATTGTCGGACGACAATGATTCGTTTGATTCCGGTGCCACGATGGCGATGCAACTGCCGGAAGACAGTGATCTAAAGTTGATCGATTCCTCAGTGTCGCTTGATGACGAAAGCGGCATCTCACTGGAAATGGACGACGGCATGCTGCTGCTGGATGCTGACGAAAGCGGTATCAGCCTGGAGGCTGACGATTCCGGAATTTCACTGGAGTCTTTGGACAGCGGAGCGATGATCGCACCAAGCAGTGGCATCACTCTGCTGGACGACGAGAGCGGTTTGACCCTGGACTTCGATGACAGTGGAATTTCACTGGACGCTGGTGATAGCGGCATCGCATTGTTCGATGACGACGACAGCGGAATTTCTCTTGATCCGGACGACATGGGCCAGACTCAGCCGATGTCTGCCGTTGGAGGAGCATTAGCGAATCTTGGCGTGAGCGGTGCGAATACCATGCAGATGGATATTCCAGCCAGTGGCGACACGAACGACAGCGAGTTTGAATTGGCTGGCCTGGACGACGATGACGACGACTTCGGCACAGACACCAGCGTCTTGATGTTCGATGACGACGACGCGGGCGACGAATACAGTGTTGCCAGCCAGCCTCGATCACGACGCAACGAAGACGATTTGGTTCTGGAAGACCTGGATGCCGAGGATTCCTTTGAGGACAATCTTGGCGACGAGGAAGTCGAGGATGACTTCGAAGACGAAGAGATGGACGACGTCTGGGACGCGGAAGACCAGGACGAGGAAGACGATGGCTTCGATGCCGGTGAAAGCCAGGTTAACGGTTTCTTGGCTCCCACAGGAGCCGCCGCTGCGAAGGGCGGCGCAGGATGGGTCGCGGCCGAAGACAGCCCGTGGGGAGCAGGCTGGACCACAGCCGTCTCTATCGGAGCGATCCTGTCGGCCGTAAGTGCATTTGTCGGTGCGGAAATGATCCGTACCATGTGGATGTGGACACAGCCAGGTCAGCCAGAGTCTGGTCTGTTGAGTATGCTGGGCGGTATGTTCGGCAGCTAAAGGACTCGTTGGGACGATCTGAGTTTTCCCTGGTGAACACACCGGCGGAAGACGCGACGCGACGCGACATCACTGATCGGCTTTGTGCGGGTAGCCCCCCTCGCTGGTTGTTCTTCCCCGCGTGTATTCACCCGGGGCTAAACCGGCCTAGGCTGCATTGCGCACAGAGTAGGGCGGATCGAGTCGCCCGCGCGTGCCGGAACAGCGCAAACCCGCACCCAACGAACTCAGCTACAAATCCACGTGACGCATTCCGGGTTCGCGCATCAGGAAAAAGAGCAAATCACGCTTGCGTTCAAACTACCCAACTGTGTTATGTGTTGTACAACAGTTGGGTACATGCAAATACACCTGGATCATCACAGCGGCGAGCCTATTTACCGTCAAATCGTAGAGGCGGTGAAGTTTTCTGTTGCGCGGGGTGATCTGGCGGAAGGTGATCAACTGCCCAGCATTCGTCAGCTGGCAGGTGAGCTTTCGATCAACATGCGAACTGTGGTGAAAGCCTACGACGAGCTGGTTCATGCCGGCCTGGCATTGCGGCAACAGGGACGCGGCGTCTTTATCACCGCACCGCAGGGAGTGCTGCCACAGGACCGTCGTCGCGAAGTCCTCATCGATCTGGCTCAGCGAATGTTGTCCGAAGCACGACGCCTGGGCGCCGATTCCGCCGAAGTCATTGCTGTTGTTCAGCAGGTTGCAAAAGAGATGGAACCCACTCATGACTGAATACAAACTCCGCTCCGAATCACTGTGTCGCCAATTCGGCAAGGCAGAGGTGCTGCACAATGTGAATCTCTCCATCCCTTCCGGCACCATCTGTTCTCTGCTTGGTCCAAACGGAGCTGGCAAGACGACGTTGCTAAAGCTGTTCATGGGGCTGATTCATCCAACAGATGGAACCTGCGCGATTGCTGGCGATCACGGACTGCCTCGCCAACAGCAGTCGTTGCAGAAGACAGGTTGCCTGATCGACGGCTTCGGACCTCCGCCGGGAACTCGCATTCAACATCTACTTGGTCTGAGCCGCGACGCCGGTCCTGCATTCGACCACGCTCGCGCGATGACACTGTTGCAGGAGAAGAGTCTGTCGCCGCGTACCGTGTGGAGATCCATGAGCAAAGGCCATAAGCGCTGGAGCTTACTGATGCTGCTGCTGTGTCGCGGGTGTGAGGTTCTGTTGCTTGATGAACCGGCGACGGGCTCGATCCGGAAGCTCGCCAGCAGCTGTACCAGTTGATTCGACGCGAGGCCAACGAGCGAGGGGTCACTGTACTCATCACAACACACATCATCAACGATATCGAGAAAGTCACGGACGACGTCTGCATCCTGCAGCGGGGACGCATTGTGATGCATGAAGATCTGGAAGTACTCCGCGAACAGGTCTTTGTTGTTGAAACGCGTGAGCCAATCGACGTGCCGGACACTCTGCAGATCCTGCGGCAGGAAACGGAAAACAGCTGCACGTACTGGCTGCGAGACATCACGGGGACGCTGACTGAAACAACGCTACCTGCGGAAATTCACCGTCAAAGAACCAACCTCGAAGAGATCTATTTGGCAGTCACGAAAACGGCAGCCGATCGCATGGCGGGGATTTCTCCGCTAGCTGTCGACGCCGGATGAGTTGTCGGCATGTCCGGTTTGAGCACCGATTCTGATGACAATCTGCGGGCTCAGTAATTCGCTTTGTGATCGAGGGCTGTTTTTCCTTCGCTCTTAAGTCGTTTATGCACTTGTTCAGGGTGACCAGTTATGAATTCAAAAACAGTCTTGTCATTCGTCAAGCCATAGTTGCTGCTGTGGCAGTTGCGGCAACTGTTTCTGATCAACGCCGCGGCGATGGTGATCGCAGGGCTGTACACGTTGCTTCGCGCCGAACCGATGGTTGCACCTGGTGAGCTAAAGATGCTGGTCGCTGTGATGGCGCATTCGGCGGCGGTCGTTTGGGTCCTGGGGCGCGTGTCCTCGCGGCATGTGGGCTTTCTGCATGCTCAGGGGTTTACTCGCGATCAAATCGGGTGGCATACATTTCTGGCGTCGCTACTGTCAGCGGTCCTGGTTTGTTCGACCGTGTTGCTGTTGATGGTGACAGGGCTGCGATCGTTTGTGGCGGACCATGTCTTCGAAAGTCCGTGGTTTCCGTTTATGGCGTCAGGCGAATACTCGTTGCCATTTATCTTGTTGCTGGGTTACGCGATCGTTTTGCCGCTGATGCATTATGCGTGGGCCCGCTTCAATCAGCCATTCGGCGGTGCCGCCAGCGGCTGGATGTTGATGATTTTAGGACTGGTGTTTCTCATCTGGTCCGGGAGCATGTTGTGGATGCATCGGCTGGAGACCACGTTTTTTCTGGTTGTCGCCGTGTCCTACGTGCCTGGAATCATTCTGTTGACCGTCGCTTGCTGGCGACTTCATCGCACAATGGAGGTTCGGTCATGATAGAACACATTTTGCATTTACTGTTAAATTTGTCCATCATCTGGATCCCTGTGATTCTGGTCATCGTTAGCGTGATGATGTCTTTACGCCGACGAAAGTGGCTGCCTGTCGCGTCACCTCCGCGTAGCCGTGCGTCACGAATTATTGAGGCACTCCTCGTGGTTTCCGTGGCGGCTCCGATTGTGGTGCTGCTTTTGTTCGAGCGGCATAACCCCGAGTACCTTCCTCTGTTATCACCACAACGCAGATCTGCGATCCCCGGATTAAAAAAAAGTTCGTCACTCCAGTGTGCAGGAAAGGTGTCAGGGTGTGCCGGGATAAACCGGTTTGGAATAGAGAATGAAAGTATCTTACGA
>CALFOL010000418.1 GCA_937919915.1 uncultured Planctomycetaceae bacterium | reverse complement strand
TCTGCCGCCCCCACTGTGACAGATAGCGATTGTCAGAAGCGTTGCGGTGAGACAGGTACACGAACGCCTGGTAGGCGCCCTGCGACCAGCCTGCGACGTGCCTGCCGCAGATCTGTCCGTTTTTCAGCAGAGTGCCCAGATGCGCTTCGGCCACGGCCACCAATTCGGCTTCTTCGTGGTCCACGTGGGGGATAAAACTGACACTAGCGAGCAACATCCGTGGCCATGCAATGTGAGTCTGACGACGCAAAGAACGTCAGGTGGTGTTCAGAATTGTCGGTGAGATGTGCGTGGCCTGACCGACATCAGTCGTCGGAACAGCAATGCCGCTCTTACCGATCTAATTACAGTTCGTGGTCTTTTTCGGACTTAACATCTCCGCCAAATGAGGCTCGGAAATCAGTGGCTGCAGCTTTGACGGTCTTGTCCGGACCGGCCACTTTCAGATAGTAAACGCCCTTGTCTTTCACCATCAAGATCACCCCATGCATCCGATAGTCCGGGGCCGCGATCGTTTCCTGGCGAAATGGAGGGCTGCCAGGTTTTGGTTTCTTGTACGTGCCGGCAATGTCGACGAAAACGTATTCGTTCTCCCCAGCCATCCCTTTGGTCACTTTAGTCGTTCGCCCCGTACCATCGAATTGACCAATCCAGCGTGTGATGTTGTCCGACAGACTACCACCACCTCCGCCGAAGTTGAAAATACTGAGTTCTGCGTTGTCCTCATCGCCTTCGACCTTTGGGATCCCGTAGGTCGCCAGCCGCATTCTCGATCCCGGAGCTGTTTTCCATGTTTGCGGGATCTTTAGTGAGAGATCCTTGAGTTGCACCTCTGTCGTTTTCGTTTCCGCTTTTTCCTTAACGGCGTCCTGTGCGCTAACGGTTGCCGTCAGCAATGTGGCGGCAGACATCCATAGACAGAATAAACGCATGGTTAGCTCCCGAATGTATTGCAAAGTTGATATGAGTAAGACACCAAAACAAGTGACAAATTGGTAGTTACCAGTAACACAAGTCGCCAGGACTTTAAGCTTGTTACGGTGCCCGACGGTCGAAACTCTGCACGAGTTTCACTAGACCTGTTTGTAAACTGCTTCAGGCGGCGCATTCTCCTTCTACGAACGCCGACATGCAACCCTGTAAACGCAGAAGTATCTTCTCGTGGCCATCCACAAAAAAAACGCGTCCAGCCAATGCGACAGGACGCGTTTTGATAACTACTGAAGATACAGGCCGTGTACGACGTAACGACTGATCCTTTCCGTCGGCTTACACCATGTCTTTCAGAGCCTTCAGTGGAAGAATCTTTACAACGTTGCGAGCCGGCTTGGCTGCAAAAATTGTTTCTTCCTTTGTGAAGGGGTTGATTCCTGGGCGCGCCTTAGTGGCTGGCTTACGAATGACTTTGACCTTCATGAGGCTGGGAATGTTGAAGACGCCTGGGCCTTTCTTGCCAAGGTTCTTACCAATCAGCTCGTTGAGCTGATCGAACACATTGCCAATTTCTTTTTTTGACAGGCCAGTGCCTTCCGCAAGTGCCGCATAGATTTCGGTCTTGGTGAGTGCCTTACCGGAGGTAGTTTCTGCTTTTTTCTTCGCCATTTGGATTCTTTTCAAATTGAAGGTGAGTCGGTCGCTGCCGCGAAAAATATTAGTCTGACTGCGGTCTGTCAATGGCCGAACCAGCGAAACACCCTTGAAAACAGGCAACAAACAGCAATTTTAAGCCGCGATGACCTCTTGAGTTGGTCAAAATCGAATCCACGGCACTTCCTGAGCGCTTCGACAATACTTCATTGATTGACAGTGAAGGCAATGATTCGCGCAGCTGTCCCCTTACTTTCCGGGTGTGCGTTGTCAGCCAGACGAACCTTCAACTGATGCTTACCAGTCGTTAAAAATGGCTCGAAGATGACAGTGCGGGGATAGTGCAGGCCCTTGCTGAAGCGATGATACAGTTCAACCGTTTTCCAGTCACCGTCGTCAATACGGTAGTCCAGCCGTCCCGCATCCGGGCCTGCTACAACGTACGCTCCCACAGCAGTTCCCGTGAAAAATAGATCCGCGGTCGCTCCTGACTGAGTCGAATGCAGCATCGGTCGCTTCAAGAAACGATCGCGTTTGTTGCCGGGAATTTCGTTCCATTCAGGAATTGAAAACTGCCAGCCAGACTGCTCTTCAACAGCCTCGGGCGAAACCAGAATGCCGCTAGAGTAAGACATCGACAGGATCGGTTCTTCTGGCGAAATATGTTCGGCGGCAGTCACAGATTTCGCGTCAAGAGCACGCCATCCTTCGTCAAGAATTGTTGTTGCCAGGTCTGCCGCTAATTGGTTTCCAACAGGACCGGGATGCGTTCCGCCAAATTCGTTCCAGGTCAGGCTGGTATTATTGATCCGTGCAGCCACTTCTTTGGATAGGTAAACAGAAGACACCTGATGGTGACGAGCGACTCTTTCGTGCTGACTGGCACTTAAGATTTCCTTGCCCGCCGCGATGGTCTGCAGCATGCCGGGATTAACGAAGTGAGTCATCACGATGTCCGCACGCGGATTGTGTTTTCGCGTGTGCATGATGATTCCCTCCATCCCCTGAATGCAGGCGGTCTCGGTGTGTGCAGCATCCTGATCGTCGTTGACCGCGAATTCCACAAACAACAAATCCACCGGCCCCTGAGACAATACGTCGCGGTGTAAACGAAACGCTCCGGTGTTTGAACACGTTGAGGAGATGCCCGCGTTTGTGAACTGAAATTCCGTGTCGGGAAATCGCTTCTGCAGCCACGCCGCAATTCGTGGCCGATAACCTTCCATCTCTGTGATTGAGCCACCCAGAAACGCCACGTGGCCTTTCTTCTGCCTGGCGAAACGGTGAAAGCTATTTTGAAAGTGCCCACGCAGCCTGACGTTGTCTTCGTCGACGATGCGGTCGGGGCGGTTTTGATCAAGCCATTTCAAAGACTGCAGGAATTCGTCCAGCTTTCGCAGGGTACGGCGATGCCACAGACTGAACCGTTCCCGCTCTTCTGTTGTTTTCCCGCGAGTCCCGTTGAAGAACCCATGCGGCGCGCCAGGGAACCCGTGGAGCTCACAGCGACTGCCCGCTGCCGCGACTCGTCGACTGTATTCTTCCACTGTTCCGAATGGCACGTCGTCGTCGGCTTGTCCATGAAAAATAATCGTTGGGGGCAGGTTGGCGCTCACGTGATGTATCGGAGACAGCTGTTCCGGCGGAACGCCTGTTCGTGTCGCAATGTCAGGGAATTTGTCTTCAAGGACTTTTGCCACTTCAACGCCTTCCAGCGGAGCGATCAAGACCGCCGGATTGAACAACGCCAGCGCGTTGGGCTTCGATGAAATGTCGTGGTCTTCGTTCACCGCTTCGAAACCACTGATCACGGCGGTGCAGCACGCAGTGTGGCCGCCGGCCGATCCTCCCGCTGCGCAGATGCGATTCGGATCGATTCCCAGTTTTACGGCATTCTGTCGCAACCAGCGCACAGCCGACTTGGCGTCTTCGACACATGCATCCGCCTTGCAGCCATGTCGTGTGGCGACCCGATAGTCGGCGGTGACCGCGACGATCCCGCGAGCTGCAAGATATTGGCAATGAGGTTCGAACTGGGCTGGAGTGCCGGCTTTCCAGCCACCACCGAAAAAGAAGACGACTGCCGGCCGCCGATCTGTATCGGCCTTATGATCGTTGGGCTGATACACCCACAGCTGCAGCTCAATATGACCAACAGTCTTGTAAGTTATCGGCGTACTGCCGGGCAACGTTGGAGGGTAATTGCTTTGTCCTGCCGCTGAGGGCAGGACAGTACAAATCGTTAACAGCAACACAGCAGCAGTGCCGGAAACAGATCGGGGGCTTGCCTGGCGAATCACTATCATGACGTATTCTTCAAAGGAGATTGTGGTGTGTACGCGAATACTTCGCAGTCGTCAGGCATCAACCCTGGACAGATACTGATTGAGATACTCCAGCAGTGGGTCAATCGCTTTTTCCTGTATCCGATGCGGCGGCGCCCAGTCGAACCACTCATAACCACCATGTTCCGTGACTACGATATCCACGTCCTCAGTCAATTGTGCCAGAAAGATCAACAACGTCTTTTCCACTTCGCCTTCGCCGCCATAACGTTTTGCGCTAACGCAGTAACGGCTTTCGTAGCAAAACTCAGGATCGATCTTCAGGTGACGTTCCTGAATGCCGGTTTCCTCCCCTAATTCGCGCAATGCGCATTCAATATTGGTTTCTCCTGGATCGACGTGACCTTTGGGAAGGTCCCATCGCGTCGGATGTTTCATCAATAGAAACGAATTCGTGGGATTCCCTCTGACGATCAGGAAGCCGCAAGCGCGGGGTTCTTTCATGGCGTTACTCGGAGTTTGTCGATGAGGAGAATTCGGGCGGAGGAAAATCGGGGTGATGCGGAATCGGTGACATTCGTTCCTTGCGATGCTCGGGACGCGTAGTGAACGGGCGTCCGACTTCCCTGCTGCTCAGGCTCAGGTAGTCCCGCAGTGCCCAGTGATTTACGGGAAACGCGAGGTCATCCCAGGGGATCGCCTCCGCTGAAAGCGGAAATAATCTGACGTCGAGGCTCTCGGGGCCAGCGGAAAAATCAGCAGACTTCAGGCTTGCAAGGTACACCATATGAACCTGCCCAATTTGAGGCACTGTGTAAGTTGCCAGCAGAGATAGCGAGTCCGCGGAGATTTCTGCGTTGGCTTCCTCCCGGACTTCTCGGCAAGCTCCGTCTTCCATCGTTTCGCCAAGTTCCATGAATCCGCCAGGGAGCGTCCAGAATCCATAGCGAGGTGCGATTGCCCGTCGACAAAGTAAGAGCTGATTCTGCCACACACACATCGCTGTCACGATGACGCGTGGGTTTTCGTAGTGGATCCAGTCGCAAGTCTCACAAGCCATCCGTTCATGATCATCACCTAGGGGGATTTTTCTGGTGAAGTTCTTGAACTGTGAAATCGGAATATTCATACCACTCTGCAATCTGAAATGTCTATTGGCCCCGGCAGTACACAGCGCGCCAATCGTTGAGGTGACTAATGTACAAGCGGCGGTAGCTTACTGGCAACCTTGCGGGGCACGATGAAACCGGGAAGGATGAACCGTTAATCACCATTCGGCCAGTGTTTAGTCACTGGGGCCGGATCCGCGGTGCGGGGTCGCGTTTTGCTCGCAAGAATTCGCAATGCCCGCGGCCATTCCTGCTTGTCAGGTGATATTCCGATGCCTTCGTCACTTTGGTACCCTGAGTGCTGCGTCGGCTGATCCGCAGCGTTTATCGCGGACCACAACTCCCGAATTTCTCTGCAGCGGGTTGGGCAGTGTTGAAGGCTATATGGACGATTCCAGAGACGGTAAAACTTTTCGGATTCCTTACAGTCGTCGACTGAGCTGGGATCTCTTGTGGTTCAACCAATCGGTCCCGTTGTGTGGACACGATCGCTACTGCAATCTGTCGGCGTTGGCGGCGGCGCGAAAGGCGGCCGACGTGCGCATTTCCTGGCCAGCAATTTTTTTAAAGGCGTATGCCCTGGTAGCCCAGGAAGTGCCCGAGTTGCGACAGACATGGCATCGCTGGCCGTGGGCTCACCTGTACCAACATCCCAGTAGCGTGGGCACACTGACCGTGCAGCGGGAAGTGAAAGGTGAGCGTTGGCTGTTCTGGGGAACGGTTGTGGAACCGGAAGCAATGAGCCTGATCGACATTCAGCGAATGGTGGATCACTTTACGACCGGGTCTCCGCGGGATCTGTTTGGTCGCGAGCAGAAACTTGCCAGACTGCCGACCATTCTTCGTCGTATG
This sequence comes from uncultured Planctomycetaceae bacterium, assembly GCA_937919915.1. Classification (GTDB taxonomy): domain Bacteria; phylum Planctomycetota; class Planctomycetia; order Planctomycetales; family Planctomycetaceae; genus Fuerstiella. Next base: position 520 of record CALFOL010000418.1, on the reverse strand, counting down.
ATCTGGGGATGGAATCTTCACGTCGCTCACCGGAAACGTGCAACGCGACTGGGCACGTTTTTTCTATCGACGCTGGCTGGTCGTGGCGTCGAAATTCAGGTGCCGCCGTCGATTCACACCGGGTGCCTGACGTACGGTCCGATTGACGAATGCGGTAAGCTCAAAGTAACGCTCGCTTATGATCATCGCGTCCTGGATGGCGCATTGATTGCCGAGGTGCTGGCGAGACTGGAAGCCACGTTATCTGAAGCTCTCAGGCTGGAATTGCTGCAGCTCAGGGGATCAGCATCGCCGGTAGGGGGATGAATCTGATGAGGCTCCACAAACATCCAAGAACCGCTGCCTTCGTTGAACCGCAGGAGGGAACGTCTGGACGCTGTGGAGCTCAGAAATGAGGGTCTCAAAAAAAAGTGCTTTGTCAGAGTTCCGTTTTGGTGCGCCCGTAGCCCAAGACTCTGCAATTCTACTAGAAGTGGATCCATCAATTGATGTGGGATGGGGTGGGAGAATGATTTGTTTG
>CALFOL010000417.1 GCA_937919915.1 uncultured Planctomycetaceae bacterium | reverse complement strand
CCTGAAGCACTGGGTGGCCATTCATTATGTACGATTATTTGTGAGCGGGTGCTTATGAGTTCGTAGACTCCCAGATTTTCGAAGTGTCCGCCATCAGAGACGTACACGTAATCGCTTGCAGCGTTCGCTCGACTAAATAATTCGGCGGCTAGATACTCAACTCCCACGCGTGGTCCTGCAGTCCGAAGCAAACTGTTGTCAGGGCCAAGCTTTGGGTTTGGAAGCCACCGCCCCACGCGTACATTGAAGACTGTCATCAATGCGGCCAGTGGTGGTGTGGTGTGGTAACCCATCTGCGGCGAAGCGGCTGCCGATGAAACAGAGATTGCGGTGCCAATTGTCAGATCATTGGCGTAGGTTTTTGTCGTGGTATATTCGCCGGGCGAACGAACGGTGGCATCTTCATCTTTTGTGGCGACCGTACCGCCAATGTCATTGGCCAGCACCTAGCCACAATGCAGCGGCGACAATACGAACGACTCGGCGTGACGTTCCTGGCGTCCGAGATCTTCTGTGTGGTAGACGTTGAATTTCCGTCTTTTCGTTCGATCTTGATCGGCAGGTCTTCACGCACTTTCCAGGGATATCTGCGCGACAGCGATACGTCGATGTTCGGCACATCGATAGATCCTTCGATCTGTTCTTCCACGTTCTTCAAACGATTCTCCAGATTTCCCATCGTGCTATCTACGACAACGGTTGTTTCAGCGTTGACGTTGCCACCGTTCGTGTCGGCTGACGGCGCACGCGCTGCCGTTCCGGTCGCGGCCTTCAACACGGTGTTCCCGACAAAGGTAGACATCCCCATGGAAAGCGCGAGGAGCAGACACGCGGGGCCAATCCGAATGATCAGCCCGCTGAGAAAACCGCCCTTCCCTTTTGCCCCAGCTTTGGGATTTCCCATTCTCGCTGCTAGCGCCGAGATTCCGAGCGCTCCGGAGCCCAATGCCAGACGCAGTTTCGCTCCCATCCAGTGAAATGCGGGATCACCAGAGAACGCGATTGCGGTCACGGTGGCCCACCCCACTCCAAAGATCAGCAGCCAGGCCGCCAGGCAGTCCCACCATTCTCGTTCATGAGTCGTGCTGCTGCGGGACAGGAATCCCACTTCGACGGCCATCCCGACGGTCGCAATAAACAGGATGACCACGGGGCCAAATACAACCAGGGCATGTGGAGCCCACATATCTGCGGACTGAATAAAGATCAGGTGCAATATTATTCCCGCGACGGCGCCCGAGATGAATCCTACAACTAACGCACATAGAGATGTCCACGTGCGATTGCCCCCGGAGATTGCCTGGCCTTTGGTGTCTTTGGACGTCAGGAAACACATGGCTCCGGGGACGGCATGAAGCAGACCGATATACCCAAGCAGGGAGCCCATTGACGTGTTATTTGCAGCCAATGCCATCAGCGCCGGTACCGCAGAGACTGCCGTTCCGCAGAAAAGCACAACGCTGGTCCGCATTGCCGTGGAACCGTTGGCGGAGTTTTTCGCTGAATCCCCCAAGATCCGCGGCGCGCGTCCGATGTTCCAGAGGCAGGTGCAGAACGTCGCAACCGCGAGAATGGACATCGGCACTGCCCCAAAGAATCCGGGCGCCGCCTTGTCGAATTGAGTGTGCAGATAATCACCTCCCTTGATAAGAAGGAATATGCCGACCACAACAGACATGGTGATTGCCAGCAGATTGATGATATTCAGCAGGAAGTTTCGTATGTAATTTCCTTTAGTTCTTCTTTCGCAACGTCTTCAAATGGGAGAGCTTTTTTCTGCGATTTGTTACTGCTCATGATGAGGCCTTCCCCGTACGACGTGGCACCGTTTGTAGCGCGCATGTTTCATGCAAACAGGATCTACACCGGGCTCTGGTGAATCCAACTCTACGAAAAGAACCGGGGCAACGACTAGTGAACAGATGTGCAGTTTGTTAGGAGTGACGATTCTTCTCGTGTGCCCCGCATTCCGTTGACGGACACCGTTCTACTGCGTCTTACACTGATTTGCGGCCGTGTTGGATAGAAGGACGTCTGTTCCTGCAAGCGAGTACCGTTCACGGCAATACGTAGACTTCTCTACGGTGCTTTCAAAAGCTCGAATCGAAAATAGTCGATGTCGCCGATGCTTTTTGATGGGCCTTCTTCGTCCATCATCATTATGAGCATGTGTTGTCCCTTTGGCAGTTTGATGCCCTTGTGGGTAATCGTCTTCAACTGTTGCCAACCTCCGGTGTCCGGAATGTTCAGTGGGCCGCTGACGTCTTTGCCGTCGATCTCCATATGAAAACGGCCGCCCTGTTTGTTCGACGCGACCGCCATCGTCACAGAATACACGCCATCGTCAGCGACATTCACTGTGTACGAAACCCACTCGCCCTTCTTCGTCCAGCCGAGTCCATGGCCGTTGGATGCATCGTCTCGCTTTTCGATGTCGACCTGAGTGTTCAGCCGGTAGTCGGCTCCACGGTTTTGAACATCAATGTCGTGATAGGCGACCTCTGCCACGCCCTCGTCGTAGTGTTCGGCTTCGATTTTTCCTGGGATCGCGTGAGCCGTCCCACCGAATGGTGTCGAGGCAATCGTTTGAATAAACGCCAGCAGGTCCGCCGCTTCCTGAGCATTCAGGTCTCCCAGTACTCCTTCCGGCATCAATGACGTTCGGCTCTTTTGCTGCTCTTCGATATCGGATGCTGCTACGGTCACCGTCTTTCCGTCCGCTGTTTGCAGGGTGATGCCTTCTGCCGTTTCTGCCTTCTTCAGTCCCGTGAATACTCTGCCGTTTACCGTGACGACTGTCCAGGCGGCAAACCTGTCGTCGACTTTTTCAGATGGCTTTATGATGTGCTGCAGCAATTCCGAGCGACGGATATACTTCTTCGATATGTCTGCCAGCGTTGGACCGACGGATTGTTCCGCTTTGTCGAGATGGTGACACGATCGGCAACGCGCATCACTGGCGAAAAAGATCAGCTTGCCACGCCGCGCGTTTCCGTTCTTCGACAGGACAAGCTGTGGATCAAACGTTCTTCCGAGCGTCTTCTTCCGCTCAGACTCGGGAATGAAGTGGTCAAATAAGCCGCGAATATCGCTGCCTTTGGTCTTCGCTGTCGCTACCGCCAGCGATCTGTCCATCGGCGTCAGTTGGCCGCTATGGAATCGCGTGATCAGCGCGAGCGAACCTTCCGTGGAATTCACAAGTGTCGCGACGGCTTCCGCTTTAACAGATGCTGGTTGATCGCTTTCCAGGGCCTTAAGAGCGCTGGCTTCCGCTGAAGCAGCAGTCAGTGGTGGCGATGTTTGATTAGACCGTTCGCCAGGAAGTGACTCAATCCATTTTGCAATCATCGCTACTCCTTTGCTGTCGACGACCTGCGAACCGATATACGGCATGCGCGAGTAGCCCAGTTTGGACATGCGATACATCAGCACGGATCGGTATGGATCGCCCGGCACGATGATCTTCGCGTTTTGCATCCCGAATGTGCCGATCCCAGTGCCTTTGCCAGTCTGTAATTCGTCGAACGGCATGTCGCGACGCAGATAGAATGACACAATCGCGTTGCCACCTTTGTGATGGCACATGCTGCAATTCGCGTGCAGGTATGATCGAGCTCGATCGTTGAGATCGATGGATCCGTCATGTGGGTCGACGAGTGCCTGATTCGCAGGGACCCCGCCCGATGACGCCACCGCCTTGGCCTCCCGTAGAACACCGGCGAAGTTCTTTCCACCCGGCATTTGTTTTTGAAGCTGAGCTGGCGTAAACCCAAGGACGAAATGCGATCCCGCGTTGTGACACAGTCGACACTCGTTGGTTGCACTCGCCCGCCAGGTTCGTGTACTGACCGTGCCGTCTTCCTGTGGCCACTGGACCGACTTGTTGGCCCCGATCGCTGAAACAAGTTCGGCGTCGGTTCCTGCATCGTTCCAAAGATAGCTGTACGGATTCCAACTGCCATTGTCGAAGTGCAGGATTTGTGTTTCCAGGCGAGTTGCAGCGGGCGCCGGCATACTAACGTGCTTGGCGAAGACTGTTCCGTCAGGATAGTTTTCAAAACGTCCGTCGGTTTCCTTTGGAATGGAATCCGATTCCGGCAAAGCAATCCAGCGCTGTGCTGTCGCACCGTCCTGCCAACGCGGGACAACAACGTCGTACGGCAGAACTCCCGCGGCTGGCTGCAGGTCTTTCACCGAAGTGAACAACCCGGTTTCGCTGAGCAGTCGCGGGAAATTCTCAGACAGGTCTTCGACATCGTTGGGCAGCAGTTCGTAGATGCCGCCAGTGTAGTCATAATCCAGGACGAACAGTTCGCCCTTGCTGCCCTGGGTGAAATCGACGATCCGCAGATCCGTGTCCACAACGTCTTTATAAGCGTAGCCGTCCGCGTCGGGTTTTAACGCCCAGATCGTCCCCGTGATGTAGTCACCATAGACGAAGAATCCATCCAGTCCGCTAAGTTTTTCTCCATGGTAAACCGGACCACCGATCACGGAGTTCGCTTCTGAGTGATGATGGTCGCGAGCAGGCGGAACGATGGGCGTCGGGCCGACTTCGACTTCTGAACGCAGTGCCACACGACCTTCCATGACCGGCCAGCCACAGTTTTGACCGCTCTTCACATGGTGCACCATCTCCCACGTTTCCCAGCCGTTGTCAGCAACGAACACGTCTCCTTTTGTTGAATCGATACCAAACTTCCAGGGGTTGCGGAGACCATACGCATAGATTTCCGGCCTTGCATCTTCCTGGCCGACAAACGGGTTGTCCGCCGGTATCGCGTAGTTCTGGTCACCAGACATATTATCAACGTCGATTCGCAGAATGGCTCCAAGTAAATCGTCGACTGTCTGCCCTGTGGTCAGACCATCAGGTGGATTCGGGCCAGCACCGTCGCCGGTTGAAATATACAGCAGACCATCCGGAGCAAATTGCAGGCAGCCCGCGTTATGTCCACCCGCGGGCCATTTGATGATGACTCGCTCGCTGTTACTGTTTACCAGCAACTGTCCGTTTAAGTTTCGTTTGGTCGTGAACCGCGACACTCTGGTGTGACGTCCTTCCTCAGGATGAACCAGGCACACGAACAGATAGCCGTTGACGGCGAAGTCCGGATGCAATGTTGCGCTGAACAGACTCACGCCTCCGCCAGCGATCTGAGCCAACTCAGCCACACGATGTTTGTCCACCGAATCATCTGATTTCGAAAACGTAAAGATGCTTCCGTTCATCTGAGTCAGCAGTATTTCATTGGTCGCCGGAATCTCCAGAATGCTTGTCGGATTGCTGAATATCCGTTTCGTGAATGCGCGACGGATTCGAAACTCGGATGGCGATGTGGGACTTCCCTTCAAGCGAGACGTCGTCCATGACTGGCGCGTCTGAGCCGCCACGTCACTGGCATCAGTGAATGCGAACACAAAAAGTAAGGCGGCCAGCATACTGCCGGTATAACTTCGTCTTAGCGGTTGATGAATCACAGCTGGGCCTCGCAAAGTGTGGTGGAGGGGGGAGAGCCCGTATGATGACGATTCGAGGCTGCTCGCGGTAGTGATCAGCCTTTCGGCAAGCACCTTTGCAGGGTCATTATGGCGAAGGCAGTTCCGTAGGCGTCGTGGTAATCGTATAGCGGATAGTCCCACCACGCACCGTTTTTTTCCTGACGGTCCAGCATCAACCGCGCCAGCATATGCTGGTAGGGACGCTGCTCAGAGGTTGGCAGTTGCTCCAGGCTGAGCGCTGCGTAGTAGTGGCCGAAGTAATAAAAATACCCCGCGACCTGAAACCATGCTTCGTGCGGAACGGGTCGTTTGCGGCCAATGTCCAGCCAGCCGTTACGGACATACAGCCGTACCAGCCAGCTTTTCACGACGTCGTCTGTGATCGATTCATCGCCCCACGTTCGCAGCGCGCAATTGCAGCATTGTGTGCGCCCAAGGCTGCCGCCCGGTCGGTTGATGCCCCGCATCGGTCGGCTGTTCACGACGCCGCACTTTCACCATTGGAATCATGCCGCAGAGCCTGAGGCGATCGACAAGAAGTTTGCTGTGCATACTTCGCTACGGGACTGGCTGTTTCGGACGATCTACATCCCCAGACGTTGGCCTCGCGAATACGGCCTGTGCGGGCAGAAGGATGTTCCATCAAACTGACTGCTGCAATTCCTCTATCCCTTTCATAGATTGATCGAGCCCCGTTTCCGAAGCCTATTGGGGTAGGTGCACCAAGACTAAGAAATAGACAAGACGTGCGTGCATTGAGAAATCGTGCCCCTTGCGAAGTGTTTAGAGCAGTTGACCTAAACATGTGGATGCGTCGGGCTCGTGGGAGCAGGCGATTTGGGGTCGAAAA
>CALFOL010000416.1 GCA_937919915.1 uncultured Planctomycetaceae bacterium | reverse complement strand
CACTTCCTCGCTCAAGTACTGTGTTTTCATTGACCAAAATTCTCGCCCCCTCTGGTATCACAATGATGTTTGGGCGACCGGTTCGTCTGCGATCGCTGGCAGTGCGTGCATCACGCAAAGCAGTACCACGATCAATGTTGTTGTGAATCTGTACCGTTTATCTTGCATGATTTGTCCAGCTGGTGTCCGACTGATTCGATTTATTGACCACGAAATAAACGAAAGGAAGAATCACAAACGCATCGCGACACACGTGCATGATATGCGATTCTTTCGTCTTTTCGCAGTTTTCCTGGTCAGTCATGCGATTTCGGTGTTGTGCTGATGCAACTACAAATCCAGTTTCCCAACCTGCACCGCCGCTCCCATGTTGGCGATGCCAGGACCAAAATAGTTTTTCCCAAACGGCAGGATCATTGGTTCTTCATACGGCCGCGTTGGCAGCATCGCCGCGATTTCATCCAAACGCGACAGAACGTCGCCGGGCAACGATCCTTTTTCAACCGCCGCGACGCTGGCTTCCAGGTGTTCGACGGTCTTGCAACCAATCGGGATCGTCGAAATGTCCGGATCCGAGATCACGAAACGCAGGCATGTCTCAAGCGCTGACAACCCGGATTCATCCAGCAGCTTATAGTATGCGATCATCTGTTCCTGCCGTGCGGACGCCAGCCAGATTGGCTGAGCCGCAACCTCTTCGTCAGCGCGGCGAGTCAGAAAACCCTGGCCGAGCGTTGAGCCCAGCACAATTCCCATATCGTTCTGTTTAGCGGCGGCGATGACTGTTTGTTTTGCTTCGCGGAACAGCACGTTGTAGTTGAACGCGGTCAGAACGACATCAAACCGGTCGCTGCGAACCAACGACGACATCTCAGTAACGGTTGTTCCTGCGAGGCCCGTGAAGCGAACCTTGCCGGCTGCCTTGAGTTCATTCATCAACTGCAGAGCCGGACCATCCAGCGGATCGTAGCTGGTCCACCATGGATATTGCTGAGGCCGGTCGGGTTCGTGAACCATCAGGATGTCGATGTGATCACGCCCCAGCAGTCGCAGACTCTCATCAACGGATGCTCGAAGGGCATTGATGTTCTGTGGATCAAAAGGCTGCGGTCGACCACCCAGTTTTGTGGTGATGATCAGTGGGGCGCCCATTCCGCGAATCGCCTGGCCAACCGTGAGTTCGCTGTCTGCGTATGCTGGGGCCGTATCAATCGCGTTGATACCGAGTTCCACGGCTCGCTGCATGATGCGCCGAGTTTCGGATTCACCGCCGGCCAGTGACGACGTGTACAAGCCGCCGATCGAAAGTACGCTGATGTCGAGATTTGTGCGGCCGAGTCTTCGTGTTTGCATAGAGTTTCTCGTATCGGCGGCATCCTGCCGTCGTGGTTTTCGTTGTCGGTTCGCGGCGGCAGGACGCCGCCGATACTGTTTACCCAATCACATCGTGAACCACGTGCCCTTTGACATCCGTCAGCCGCATATCGCGGCCGCCGAAGCGGAAGGTGGAACGTGTGTGATCGACACCCATCAAATGCAGCATCGTGGCGTGCAGGTCGTGGACTTCGACGCGGTTTTCAATCGCCTTGTAGCCGAATTCGTCGGTGGCTCCGTAGATGGTGCCCGGCTTAACCCCGCCGCCAGCCATCCAGATTGTGAACCCGAATGGGTTGTGGTCGCGTCCGTCCTTTCCCTGAGCAAACGGTGTGCGGCCAAATTCACCGGCCCAAACGACCAGCGTTTCGTCCAGCAACCCGCGTTCACGCAGGTCCTTTAACAACGCAGCGATCGGTTGATCGACGGCGAGAGCGTTGTTTTCGTGTCCTTTCTTCAGGTTGCCATGCTGGTCCCAGCGGTCGCCGCCGACTTTGGGACAGGTTAGTTCAATGAACCGCACTCCCTGCTCAACCATCCTGCGAGCGATCAGACATTGAGCCCCGTAGATTCGAGTGGGTTCGTACTTCGATTCCAGTCCGTACATCTGCTGAATGTGAGCCGGTTCCTGCGACACCGACATCACTTCCGGAACGGCCATCTGCATCGCATAGGCGAGTTCATAGTTGCGGATCGCAGATTCCAGACTGTCATGCTTACCGAATTGTTCGGCGGCCAGACCGTCCAGTTGATTAACCAGATCGAGCTTACTGCGCTGCTGCAACGCGGTTGATTCTGTGCGTTCAATATTGGCGACGCCGCTGCCCGATGGCTTGAACACCGAACCCTGGTAACTCGCAGGAAGAAAGCCGCTACCAAAACAGTCCAGGCCGCCGGGAGGAATCAGGCCGCCGTTGAGTGCCACGAAGCCGGGCAGGTTCTGGCATTCGCTGCCGAGCCCATAATTCACCCACGCCCCCATGCTGGGGCGGCCCTGCAATCCACTGCCCGTGTGTAGGAAGTAATTGGCGAACGTGTGCTCAGGAAACTCCGAAACCATCGAACGGATCAACGCCAGTTCATCAACACACTCCGCGACGTGTGGAAACAAACTGCTGACCGGGATGCCGGATTCGCCATGCGGTTTGAACTTCCAGGGACTGGCCAGCAGGTTGCCGTTGTTGTCGAACTGCGTCGGCTCAACGTCGAACAAACTGCCAGGAGACTTACCATTCTGTTTATCAAGCTCTGGCTTCGGGTCGAAAGTATCAACCTGCGACGGACCGCCATCCATGTACAGGAAGATTACGTTCTTCGCACGCACTTCGTGATGCGGTCCGTGTCCCGCCGCACCGAGGTCGGGGTTGGTCGCGGTAGCGAAACCAAACGCCGGATCGCGAGTCAATGCCGCCAATGCGACCGCCCCGAAACCACTGGCACAGCGAGTCAGCATTTCACGACGTGACGTTGGTTGCGTTTGCTGTCGTTGGCAGGGATATGGTATGTGAGTCATTGGATTGATGTTCTGTGAGAACAGTTGTCTCGTAAAATGGCGAAGCCATGGCAGGCATCGAAGACGTGAATGCTCGCGACGCTCACGTCCTTATCGCAGAAAAATGAACTCCTTGGTGTTGATCAAGGCGTGAGCGAAGTCAGCCCACAGTTGAACATTGTTTTCGTCAGTCTTGCTTTCGGTCGCTTGAGTCGTCACGTATCCCAACGCAATCGCTTGTTCCTGAGCAGTCGGTTTCCGTGCGAACGCGGATTGGTACATCCAGTCTATGCGTGACTCGACGTTCGAGTGATTTTCAACGACCCGCTCGGCCCATTTACTCGCCAGTTCAACGACCAGTGGATCATTCATTAGAATCAACGACTGCGCTGGCACATTCGACACGTTGCGGCGTCCCATAGTGCTGAACGGCGTTGGGGAATCGAACGTCATCATGAACGGCGAAAGAAAGTTGCGCCGAACGGCTGTGTAGATCGATCGCCGTCCGGCTCCGTCAAGTGGGCCGCTTTTGCCTGGTCGCCCGCGACCGTCCATGAATGCTGTCAGATGAATGGGGACTGGTTCCCCGAATTGCGTTTCGTCCAACCGCCCCGATAGTAATAACAGAGCATCACGAATGACTTCACCCTCAAGTCGCTTCGGCGGACGATAATGCCACAACAGGTTCTTCGGATCGGCGGCGACCGCTGCTGGTTCCGCATGGCTCGACATTTGATATGTTCGAGACAACACGATGGTTCGAATCATCCGCTTGACACTGCGACCGTCGTCCATGAACCGCGAAGCAAGATGATCGAGCAACTCCGGATGAGTCGGTCGCTGGCCAAGCAGGCCAAAGTCGTCGGTCGTGGGCACGATGCCGCGCCCCATTAGGCAATGCCAGATGCGATTGACGATCACGCGAGAAGTCAATGGATTCGCGGGATCGTTAATCTGCTCGGCAAGTTCAAGCCGTCCGCTGCCCACCTTGATTGCCATCGGCTGGTTACCGGTGACTGCCGTCAGAAAATGTCGTGGTTCGACATCGCCGGGCTTCGACGAGTTTCCGCGAATCAAGACGCGATCGTCTTCGCCAGTGCCATCCAGCATTGCCAGCGCGAGTCGTGATTTGCGGACAACCTGTGACGCCAAATGCGTCCGTTCCTGCTGCCAGGCATCCAGGATTCTTTGAGCCGCCGCATCCCCACCGGTTGCCCCATCGTGTTTCTGGAACGCGATGTGATCGATCCCGATATTCCCCCAGCCGGATTTATGATCGTCGACCACCTGAATCTTCGCCTCTTTGCCAGCAAACTGCCGGACGTTCCACGTGTTGACTGACATCTGATTGTTGCTGTGTCCGGTCGCGGACAACACCGACTTTCCATCAACGACCAGGTTCACACACGTTTTACCCTGATGAGCTCCACCGCCGACCAGAAATTCAATGGCATCAAAGTCGATGGTGAACGGTCGCGATGTGAGTGTTCCGGTGAGACTGTCACCGCGTCCAACATCACCGCCCTCGCGAATGTTGTGCGAATTGACAAAGAATGTTCCCCGGCCATTGATCTGTCCCTGATAGGTGGCGATTGTCTTGAGCGTTTGCGGAATCCTGCCGAAGGCTTCCCCGGTCGCCGTCCAGCCTTCGTAAGTGCCGGACTCGAAGTCCGCGAATACTTCCTCTTCAATTTTCGCGATGGTGTTGAGTATCGCCTCCGCGCCCTGAGCGTACTCTTCGAACTGCTTATTCGTTGCCGCCAGTCGCCGGTCGATGTCTGCAAGTCCGGCGGCATCCAGGCCCTGTGCGACCATTCGAATAGAAAGTCGGGAGTCCGCTGCCGGGACAAATTCCAGATGCAGGCGATGTCCAATGTATCTTTCCAGGTCGAGAGTCACCCAACTCTCGTTGCTGGCTTTGACCGGCTTGATGGTCTGTTTGTGAAGAGGCCCGGCAATCAGTCGGTGTGAGTCGACGCATGCAAGCACATGTCCGGTCCCCTGAACAAGGCAACTCACTTTTCCGTTTTTCAATTCAAATGTGGGACTCCGCAGCGTCCGGCCGCTCTTCGGAAGGTTTGCAATCGCACTTCTGTCTTGAATACTTCCTTCGGTGATCGACTCCAGACCATTCCAGAACGGATCGCAGACCGCCGCTCCGTGTGTTGCAATTCGTACGGCGGAAGGATCATCAAAATCGAGATAGGGCAGGCCTTCACGCTGCGGTGTGTTTCCAAAAATGAAGCCGTCCTGCATATATTGCGTCTGCGGAATATTGCTGTAATCAACGACAATGGCGTCGAGATCGAGGTAGCTCATCTGCCGCGGAAAAGGAACACCCTCGGCATCCAGCAGATCGCTAATCTGCCGCTGATATTTCGCATCGACCTGAGCAAGTTGATTCGCAACGCGGCGATTCTGTTCGATAGACTCAAATCTGACCTGTCGATAATCACTGCTCTGCAGAAATCCGGACAGCGAGTAATAGTCGGCGGTGGAAATCGCATCGAACTTATGATCGTGGCAGCGGGCACAGGAAACCGTGACGCCGAGAAACGTTTTCGACATCACGTCGATCATGTTGTCAAAGCGATCCGACTCGTCTTTGCGAATGTCGACCGGCGAATGCACCCATTCACCGAGGAACCAAAATCCAGTTCCGAGAATAGACTCGTTGAATCCATCTGCTGTATGTATTCGTGGTTCAATCAACAGGTCGCCTGCGATGTGCTCTCTAACGAGTTGATCGTGCGGCACGTCAGCGTTCAGAGCTCGGATGATGTAATCGCGATATTGAAACGCATTCGGTGTATCGTTGTCGAACTCGTGCCCACGCGATTCGGCGTAGCGGACAAGGTCCAGCCAATGTCGGCCCCAGCGCTCACCAAAGTGCGGTGAAGCGAGCAGTTCATCGACTAAAGTCGCGGTCGCAGTTTCCGAAGTATCCGCAAGAAACTTCGTCGCTTGTTCCGGTGTTGGCGGTAATCCGATCAGATCGAAATACAGCCGCCGCATCAGTGCCGCTCGGTCTATATCGCTCGTCGGATTCCGCTTTGCTTCTTCCAGTTTTGCCAGAACGAATTGATCCAGCGTATCACGCGGCCACGCCTTGTTGACCACTGTCGGAACTGCAGGCGACTGAACCGGCTGCCAAACCCAGTGGTCGGCTTTGCGTTGCTGCAGATCAAATTCCGGCCGAGCCATCTCTGCCGTTGGCACATCTTCTTTCGGCCATGGGGCTCCCATCTTCACCCAGCGTTCCAGCGTTTCGATATCCTTATCGGGCAGCTTTCCCTTCGGCGGCATTTCGTAAGTCTCATAGCGCACAGCTTGAATCAACAAGCTTGCTTCAACATCGCCGGGCACCATCGCTTCGCCTGAGTCGCCACCCTTCAGCAATGACGCGCGACCGTCCAGCAGCAGCCCTGCCTGAACCTTCTTCGCGTTCACGCTGTGGCACGAATAACAGTGTTCCGACAGGAGAGGCCGGACTTCTTTTTCAAAGAATTCGAGCTGCAGCGCTGCCAACGCGATTTCGTCAGCACCGACTTGAGCGCAAGTCAGCGAAACGAAAAGGACAGGCATCGCCCATGCCATCGTGTAACCTTGATTGCTCACGCAGACTCCTGATTGAATGAACTACGACACCGTGAATGAGTGAAATCCAAACGTTGTACTGCACATTGTCGCTGGATTCGACGCACCGTCGAGGATAATCTGCGACATACCATTAATGATTTGCGACATGCTTGAAGTCGGCAATTTGCGTAATGAAAGTCAATACTCGTCCTAAAATCGCCCTGTTAGTGGAGGCTTCGCGGTCATACGGCCGAGATTTGCTGCGTGGGGTCGCCCTGTTTGCGCGAACACGCAGCAACTGGTCGCTGCTGCATCAGGAAATGACGATCGACGCAACGCTGCCAGACTGGATGACGGCGTCCGGTATCAGCGGCGTAATTGGGCGAGTCGACACGCACACCATTGATTCATTGCGTCAGTTAGATGTGCCAATTGTCGACGTTCGTTGTCGTCAGAACTTCGCGGGAATCCCGCAGGTGGAAACGGACGATCTCGCTGTCGCCCAGCTGGCGTTCGAGCACCTGTGGGAGCGAGGGTTTCGGCGCTTCGCCTTCTGCGGATACCAGCACGCTCATTATTCCGAGGCGAGACTCCGGTTCTTTCGCGAACTCGTCACAGCTGCTGGCTGTTCACTCTCGGTGTATGAGACTCCCGGTGAACGTGATAAGTCTTTGACCAGCATCGAACAGTCTGGGGTTATTGATACGGAACACCTGTCGACATGGATCGTTGCTCTACCGCGTCCAACGGGTCTTTTCGTCTGCAACGACATTCGCGGGCAACAGGTCCTGAACGCATGTCGCAGTATCGAAATTGCCATTCCCGATGACCTTGCCGTGATTGGCGTCGACGACGATGACGCGATTTGCCCACTGACAGATCCGCCACTATCAAGCGTTCGTCCTGATGCGGAACAGGTAGGGTACCGAGCCGCGGAGATTCTGCACGACATGATGAACGGAAAATCTGCACCGAAGTCGATCGAATACGTCTCACCAAAATCCGTGGTGCAGCGATTGTCGACACAGGTCAGCGCCGTGGATGACCGGGAAGTCGCTCGCGTCTGCCGGTTCATTCGGGAACACGCGAGCGAGGGCATCGATGTCAACGATGTGGCAGAATTCACATCGCTTTCAAGGCGCCAGTTGGAACGGCGTTTCCGCGCGGAACTCGACCGTACTCTTCATGAAGAAATCACCGCTGCCCAGCTTGTCAGGGTGCGGCAACTGTTGCGTGAAACAACCATGACGCTCCAACAAATCACTCCCTTGACGGGCTACAGCCACAAAGAACGTTTGAGCGCCGTTTTTAAACGAGAAACGGGCGAAACCTGCGGCGAATACCGAAAGCGAAAGACGGAACTGCGATGACATTCCGCGGACGGAACCGAGGCGTGTGACGATTCGCAGGCCATGTTCCTGTTGTGGTGAGCAGGCACTACTCTTTCAGTGGCTTCTTCAGCAGCGACTTGAGTTTTTCTGCATCAGCGTGATCTTCAAGCCAGCCGAGAGAAACCAGAAAGGCATCCATTTTTAGCACGGTATCCATGAATGACGCCGGGCTCTTGCTTTCGTTGAAGAAGCCGTGTGGTTGGCCTTCATAAATCCACACCTCAGATTTGACGCCCACCGCTTTCAAATCGACGTCGAACTTTTTTGCAGTCGATACCGGAACCAATGCGTCTTTTGAACCGAAGAA
This sequence comes from uncultured Planctomycetaceae bacterium, assembly GCA_937919915.1. Classification (GTDB taxonomy): domain Bacteria; phylum Planctomycetota; class Planctomycetia; order Planctomycetales; family Planctomycetaceae; genus Fuerstiella. The sequence continues at coordinate 1,073 of CALFOL010000416.1, read as the reverse complement.
GACGATCGTGGGTGGATCATCCTTGCTGATGTTGTGCGCCGGAGAGATCGCCGGAAACCACTCTTTGGCTCTCTCATGCCCATAGCCTTCAGGCCCGTTGTCGTACACCGGATTGAACAGCAGCAGCGCATTTGCTTTGGAGCTGACGGTTGCGTCTTTGTCGCCGGGATCGTCCAGGCCCTCGCAGATTCCGGTCGTTGCGGCCACATGGCCTCCGGCTGACCCGCCGCCGGCAGCAATGCGATCAGGATCGATACCGAGTCACTCAGCATCCGTTCTTACCCAGCGAATCGCAGACTTTCCATCGGCAACACATGCGTCAGGGCCCGTTTTCTGTCGACTCCTGACCCGGTAATCCGCGACGAACGCGACCATGCCGCGAGCGGCGAGATACTTCGAGTGCTGTTCGAACTGCGTAACCGAACCGCCATTCCAGCCGCCTCCGAAAAAGAACACCACGGCAGGTCGCTTGTCGACATTCGGATCGTAACTGAGGGGATCAAAGCGATAGATCCAAAGATCATCACCAGATGCCTGCTTATAAACTTCGGCAACTGCCGAGTCTTTGAAATCGTGTTTTTCCGTTTCCGCGAAGGCGGGTGCTGTGAAGAATGATGCGAATAGAACAGCAGCGATTGCGAGTTTCATCTGTTGGGTGTTTCCAGCTGGACTGTATGACTAGGTCGTCGGCAACAATGACAGGAAACATATCCTACAGCACTTTCGACGTACGTAAAAAGTACATCATCGACTTTTGGCAGATTCCCCTGCGAGAGTTTCGTCCAACAGAAGTCGAGCACTTACCAGTTGATCTTTTGCCAGTAGGCTTTGATTCGAGATGCGGTCAGGCTTCCGACGTGACGGCTCTGTTCTTTTCCGTCGGCAATGAAAATAAACGTTGGGCCACTGCCCACGTCGTACCGCCGCCATGCATCCGTACGGTCTTGACGAATGACCGTGACTGGATACCCCTCGCTGATAACTTCTGCGACCGCAGAATTCGCTGTAAGCACCCGCCCACAAATAATCGCACATAATGAATGACCACCCCGTGCTTCAGGTAAGGATGATTC
>CALFOL010000415.1 GCA_937919915.1 uncultured Planctomycetaceae bacterium | reverse complement strand
GAAGCGGGTGTAGTCGTGCTGCGGAACGCTCGGCTGGCGTCGGTGAAGAAGGAGGGCACTCGCATCGGGGAACTGACGACCGAAGATGGTCGCACGATCCGGGCGAAGATGTTTCTCGACACGACCTACGAAGGCGACCTGATGGCTGCGGCCGGTGTCAGTTACACGCTGATGCGCGAAGGCAACGCGAAGTATGACGAGCACTACAACGGCATCCATTACCCCGACAAATACAAACCTCGCACCAATCATCTGAAACCCGGAATCAACGGCCGCGTTCCTGGCGGACAGGGCGTTTGGGATCGTGACTTCCCGCTCGATCCCTATGTGGTGAAGGACGACGCTTCAAGCGGTTTGCTGCCACTGATCAATGAGGGCGAACCAGGCACGCCGGGCGAGCCTGCTGCCGGAGTCATGGCTTACTGTTTCCGACTGTGTCTCAGCACGGCGGACGATCGGCTGCCCATCACTCCACCTGCGGACTACGACGCCGGGCGTTTCGAACTCGTCGCCCGCTTCATCGAAGCCTGTCAGGCGATCGGCGACGACATGGACCTGCGCTGGTTCAGCAAGCACGATCCACTGCCCAATCAGAAGTGGGATTTCAACACCGCGACGTTCGGCGGCAACCTGCCCGGAGCGAGCTGGGAGTGGCCGGAAGCGAGCTACGATCGGCGCGTGGAGATCGCGAAGGAGATCGAGAATTACCATCGCGGCCTGCTGCACTTTCTGGCGACCGATCCGCGTGTCCCGGAAAAAGTCCGCCAGGACATGCAGCGGTTCGGCCTGCCAAAGGACGAGTTCCCCGACACGGGCGGCTGGCCGCATCAGCTCTACATTCGCGAGGGCCGCCGCATGGTCAGCGATCTGGTCCTGACCGAGCACCACACCTTCGGCCGTCAAGTCGCGCCGCACTCGATCGGGCTGGGATCGTACGGCACCGACGTGCATGAAATTCGCCGGATCGTCAAAGACGGAGTGGTCACTCGCGAAGGCAAAGTGGCGGGTGGGCGCGGTGGCTTTGGTCCCTACCAGATTGGATATGGCGCGATCGTTCCCAAAGCAGACGAATGCGAAAACCTGCTGGTGACGTTTGCCTTGTCGGCCAGTCACACCGCGTTCGCCAGCATTCGCATGGAGCCCGTCTTCATGGTCACGAGCCAGTCCGCAGCCACGGCGGCGTGCCTGGCGATTGACGAAGAAGTTGCCGTTCAGGAAGTCGATTATGAAAAGCTGAAGACCCGCCTGCTGGCCAACGGACAGGTTTTGTCATGGCCGCCTGCGGGCGTCGCCACGTCAGCCGCCGCGCCAAGGACAATCGTGCGCGCGGACAGCCTGCCGGGAATCGTTCTGGATGATGACAAGGCCGAGTATCAGGGCGACTGGACGACCAGCAGCCGACAGCCGTCCCTCATCGGAGCCAGCTACCGGCACGACGACAACAAGGGCCGGGGAGAGAAGAACGCGACGTTTACCGCGACGATTCCCGACGCTGGCGATTACGAAATCCGTCTTCTTTTCACGTGGCACGAGAACCGATCCTCGCGAACGAAAGTCACGGTCAAAGGATCTGGCGAAGAAAAGACGCTCCGGATCAACCAGCGCGAGCCAGCGATGACGGATCGCGTTCCCAACACCTTGGGAATCTTCCGTCTTGAGGCCGGCGCGAAGGCCCGCGTCACCGTTTCCAACGAAGGCGCCGATGGGTACGTGGTTGTCGATGGGCTCCAGATTCTGTCCATCGAGGTGGCTCGTGAAGAACGCGCGGGCAAGCGGCCTTCCGGCTATGTTGCGATCGAGATGGCGGCGAAGCCCGTTCCTCCGGGCAACGAGATGGCGGCCCGGGTCGCGCTGTCTCCGTTGGCGAAGGAAACACGTCCCGTCAACGGGGCCGACACCGGCACGCGGCGCTCAGGCGAGCCTGTCCAACTCAAACGAGCCGCAGCGCCCGCGGAGGTCGACGGAAAAGAGTTTGACGTCGTCGTGATCGGCGGAACCGGCGGCGGTGTGGCCTGCGCGGTGCGGGCGGCGCGCGAAGGTTGCCGTGTACTACTCGTCCAGCACAACGGTCATGTCGGCGGCATGATGACGAACGGGCTCATGCAGTGGGACGCGCTCTACGGCGGTCCGCGCTCACCACTCCTTACCGAGATGCTCCAGAACATCGAGGCCTACTACATCGAGACGTTCGGACGCGACTCGAAAACGCACCAGACGATTCGTTGCACTCACGAGCACTACCCGATCAGTTGGGCAGAGCCGCACGTCGCCGAGCGCGAATACAACCGGTTGCTGGCCGCCGAAGAGAACATCACGCTGCTGCTCAAGCACTATCCAGTATCGGTGGGCAAAGATGGTCGGCTGATCCAAAGCGTGATCCTGCGAACGCGGGAAAAACCTGACACGATCAGCGTCCGCGGCGCGACGTTCGTTGACGCAACGTACGAAGGCGACCTTTTCGCGCTCGCTGGAGTTGAGTATCGCGTCGGCCGCGAGGGACGGGACGAATACAACGAACCACACGCCGGCAAAGTGTTCGCCAACATTGATCACACGTCACCGGAGGGCGTCAACAGGGAGAGGCTCAACATACGCTCATACAATGCGCGTCAAGGCAGCATCGACCCGTCCAGTCCCTTCACCGCCGATGGTGCGGTTCAGGCTTACAACTACCGTTTCTGCGTTACCTCCGATCCGGTCAATCGGATTCCGATTCCTAAACCAGCGAACTACGACCGCAACCAATACGTTGACTACGGTCGCAAATACATCGGCTCGTACAACGGTCCCAATCACAAGTCCCACGTCAACAGCCCCATCCTTCCCGGCGAGAATCACGACTACCCCGACGTCGACTGGGAGACTCGCGACCGGATCACGCAGCGGCATCTTGAGTTCGGACTCGGCCTGATGTGGTTCCTGCAGAACGATGAATCCATTCCGCCCGAGCGCCGGAAGAACTTCCAGATGTGGGGCCTGCCCAAAGACGAGTACGCCGACAACGGCCATGTGCCCTACGAGATGTACGTCCGCGAAACCCGCCGCCTCGTCGGCCGGCACGTCTTCACGGAGAACGATGGCGGCCTGGCGGCCGGGTATGCGAGAACGCCGATTCACCCGGACAGCATCGCAATCACCGACTGGTACATGGATTCGCACTCCTGCACCACCGACAGCCGCCCCGGCTTCAAGTACGACGGAAAGTTAATCCTTACAGAAGAATCGCGGCCGTCACAGATACCGTATCGCTCGCTGTTACCGCGGGAGATCGACAACCTGTTAGTCCCTGTGTGTCTGTCTGCGACCCACATCGCATGGGGCGCAGTCCGCCTCGAACCCGTTTTCATGCAGACCGGCGAAGCCGCCGGGCTGGCCGCCGCACTCGCAAAACAGCAAGGTGTCGCGCCTGCTCAATTGGATGCAGACTTGCTGGTGCGAACACTCGTCGAACACCGGCAACTGGTGAGTTTCTTCAACGATCTGAAAGTGACCGATCCCGAACCAGCCATTCCCGCCGCGCAGTATTTCGCCACCAGAGGCTTCTTTCATTCCTACGACGCCGCGCTCCACGAGCCGCTCACCGAAGCGACGGCAAAGGTCTGGCGTCAGGGCTTCACCGAATTGCAGTCCGGTGCCCTTGATCCCCGGGACCTGGCTGCCCAAGTCGCCAAAGCGGCGGCCGACACCGACTCGCCTCCCACAGAGCAGAACCGTGGTGAAGAGATCCTTAGAATGTGGAAGCTGCTTTCCGCCAAAAGAAAGCTATGAAAATGAATCAGAACTGTCGTTGTTTGTACCCGTTTGTTCCTTTATGGGCTGTCCTGTGCCTTGTTCTCTGTTGTGCGGCGGGAACCACCGCCACAGCAGATGACCGTCCACCGAACATCGTGTTCGTTCTCGCCGATGATCTTGGCTGGGCCGAGTTGGGCTGCTATGGGAACACGTTTCACGAGACCCCGAATCTCGACCGCCTTGCCAAAGAGGGCATGCGTTTCACGGACGCCTACGCCGCGGCGCCGGTTTGCTCGCCATATCGGGCCGCGCTTCTGACAGGCCAGCATCCGGCACGAATCGGCATCCTCGACTACCTGCGACCTAACTCAGCCAACGCGCTTTCGACTTCGCATGTCACGCTGCCCGAGATCCTCAGCAAACACGGTTATGCCACTGGGAAGATCGGCAAGTGGCACCTCTCCGGTTATACCCACCACGGCGCGGAGCACGAGGTGAAACCGAAGGATCACGGGTTCGCGTGGGACTTTGGCGGCGAGGTCAAAGGAGTCGGCAACGGGGCGAACTGGTGGCCCTACGTGTTTCGCAACCAACCGATTCGCTGGATTGACGTTCCAAAGAAGCGGCTTGGCGACAACGAATACCTGACCGACCGGTTGAATCTCGAAGCGGTCGAATTCATTGAACGAAGTGCCAGGCAAGGGCAGCCGTTCTTTCTGTACCTCAGTCACTACGCGCCCCACACGATTCTGGGTGGAAAGCCGGACATCGTGGAGAAGTACATCCGCAAACATCCGCCAGGAAAGTCGGAGCGTGATCGCTGCTATCTCTGCGACGACGCTGGTCTCGGCAGGGGCGATCCAGGCCATCACTGGGCAACGGACCACAACCCGCACCTCGCGGCGATGTTGGTGTCCATTGACGAGGGAATCGGCATGATCGCACGCAAACTGGAGCAACTGAATATTGAGGAAAACACGATCATCATCTTTACCAGCGATAACGGCGGTGAAACGAACGTTACGTCCAACGCTCCGCTTCGTGGCGGAAAGAGCGAACTTTACGAGGGCGGGATTCGCGTGCCGTTGATTGTTCGCTGGCCGGGCCGGATTCCGGCGGCGACGGTCTGCGAGCAACCGACTCAGAACGTGGACTTCTATCCCACGTTGCTCGACGCGGCGAACGTCAAACCTGATCCCGCTCAGACGTTGGACGGCGTATCCACGCTGGAAACGTGGAAGAATCCTGCTCATCCAATCGCGCGCGACTTTCTAGCCTGGCACTATCCGCTCGACCATCCGCACTTCCTTGGCGGCGTCTCAGGCGCGGCGATGCGCTCCGGCGACTGGAAACTAATCGAGCATTTTGACACGGGCGAAACCCGACTTTATTCGCTCAAGAATGATCCGGGCGAGAACGTGGACCTCGCCGCGCAGATGCCGGAGAAAGTGAGCGACTTGCGGCAACAGCTTATAGTATGGCGCGATCGCGTTGGCGCAAGAAAGCCCTCTCCGCCGTTGCTGGTTGAGTCACGTGACCTCTACTTCGCCGAGCACTTCAACCCGAATCACCTCAGCGAACGTCTCTGGTACAACGCCGACTGGAAGGCCGAAGACGGTATTCTCAAGCGCCTGCCCAGCGGCACTGCGAATACCCGCATCTTTCTGCGTGAGGCGAAGTACCGTGATTGTTTGATCCGTTTCGACTTCCGCCTGGGTGACGCACAGGATGTTCGTCTGATGACCGGCAGTGGCGGCCATTACAATACCGTGCTCCATCTGCGGCCGGATCACTTCTTCCTGCAAACGGCGAAGGACGAATCCGTTCCCTATTTTTCGTATCGGCACGGCGAATGCGACTATGACTTCGAGCCTGACCGCTGGTACACGATGACGGTCGAGTTCCTTGGAGACGAAGCGATCGCTCACCTCGATCACGACCACATCGTCCACGCAAAGCACCCCATCATCGACCGCGCGCGAGAGTATTTTGCCATTCAGGTCGATGAGCATTCCGCCGAGTTCGACAACGTACAGATCCTGACCGCGGTCGCGAGGAAAGACCTGGCGGACGGCCGAGCCAGGGTCGAGGCCGCCAGCGGCAAGTTTCCCGTCGACAGGCCACTGCGGGAACAGATCGACATTCGCAAGTCAAACGCTCACGAATGGCATTACCAACGTGACGAGACCTACCGCCTGATGGTCCGGCGTGTTGACGAACTGGACGCGAAACTCAAGCAGCGTTTCCCCGACGTCTTCCGATCACACAAAGAACAACGCGTGGCGATCCAAGAGGCACGAAAGCGGCTCCTGGAGAATGATCCCGTCTATAAGGAGACGCTGTTCGCAACGTACAAGGCCAACCAGGCCATCGATGACTGGCTCATCACCAAGAAGCCGGAACTGAAAACGCTGCCGTTCAGTCGCAAGAAGGCGGCCGTTGACCGGTTGCGTACGAAGTTTAAAGACGCTCCAGAACTCCTTGCACTGGTGGAGAAAGCCCGGCAGACCCAAGCGAAACTCGAAGCGGAATATCCGCATTTATTTGTCACCGATGAAGTGATCACCGCAGAAAAGAAGACCGCCTACGAGGCCATGCGGAACACCACGGAGTTTCAACGTCTGACCAAAGAGCGAGCCGACGCCTACTACGCCCAGCAAGACTACCTGATCGAAACCGACGCAGAACTAAAACGGCTCAGCGCCATTCTAAATGGAGTATCGCCACACAAGTGACGGTCTCACCCAGAAAACATCGAACCACATGTCCGCCTGACCGAAGTGCATGGTCACGTTGTAAAGGAGCTTCTTTCATGACGCGGTATAAAAGTAGCGGTGGCTTCCAGCCGCCGTTTCGCGACGCTCGGCGGCTGGAAGCCACCGCTACGACAATCCTGCTAGTGGCTGTCGTGTTCTTTTGCACGCGGAGTCCGGCAAGCGCGGAGGATGACTTCGCACTGCAACTCCTCGGCGTGTCGGACGAGCAAGTCGAAAGATTTAATGCCGGTAAGAAGGCCGGCTTGCTCGAATGGGCTCCAGTCAACCTGCCCGTCAATCCACCGGGAGATTGCAATCACTACGGCTGGCCCGTCGCGACGATGGTGGGAGACACGATCGTCGTGATGCATCGCCGGATTCCCGGACATCGGGCCAAAGGCGCAGGCAAGCCGCATCCCAAGATGTCCTACGGCGTGGTGCTGCGTAGCGACGATGGCGGCAAAACATGGTCCGAGCCTTACGACTTGCGTGATTGCATGAAACCGGAAGATCGTAACCGCGGCGGAATCGTGCCGCTTTCTCATCGAGCGAAGTTCGACAAGGGAAACAAATCGCAGCTCGGTTACAAAGTCCACTTGCACGCGATCGGGACGGCCCATGACGGCGCGGTCGTTGCTGTGAACAACCACGGCGTCTTCCGCAGTGACGATGCGGGCCGCACGTGGAAACATTTTTCCAAGGCTTTACGTGAGGACACCTTCAAGCACGCAATCATCAACATCGGCCCGCGCATTCTTGATGATCCCAAGCACGGGCTGCTCGTGTTCGGCAACTGGTTCGGCGAGGTGGATCAGTACCACAAGTACTCCGAGAAACTCGTGGTTCTTCGTTCACCCGATGGCGGCGCAACATGGCGGGCCGAAGAACATCCCGCCGGGTTCAAGCAATACGAACCGGCGGCGATCTTCCACGAAGGGCAATATCACATCGTCACTCGCGATCAAAACCAGGTGCGAGCCCACCGGCAGATGACCTGGCTGCCGGGCCAGAAGCCAATGATCACGAAGACAAACCTGCAAGACCCGCGACTCGTGGACACGGTCGACCTGTCGTTCAATCCGGTGACAAAGCGGTTCGAAGTTGTGCGTAGTGAACGGCATCGCATGGAGCTATGGCTGTGGAGCATCGCGCCGGAGGCATGGTCCCAAGGCGAGTGGCGTCGCGAGTGCCGCCTGTTCCAGCGTCAGGGAAAATTCTACGCGGACGCTGATGGTTTCCATCCCGCTGGAGCGGTCATCGACGAAAAACGCGGAGTCCAACACATCTTCATCTACAGCGGCCACCCCAACGGCCCAGCGGGCGTGTTCCGCCTGACACGAACGCTTGATACTCCGAATCTGGTAACGTTTTTGCAAAAGGATCAGTGATGAGACAAATTCACCGTTCGATGGTTGCCGCATGGATCGCCGTGTTCCTCTTTACGACCATGACGCAGGGTGCAGAGCCAATTGATATTGGCTCGCGGAGGGAGCTGTTCGTTGATCACCATTTGATTGGATCGCTGGACGACGTCCGTCTTGTCCTGCATCGCCCGGAGCCGCGCGAAATCGTGTTCCGGTTCGATCAGCCATGGGAAGGGCTGTATAGCGGATATGAAACCGTGCTGCAGGACGGCGAGACCTACCGGTTTTACTACCGTGGTATGCCCGAGGCGAAACACGATCTTGATACGGAAGTCACCTGTGTTGCGGAAAGCAAGGATGGAATCCATTGGACCCGACCGAAGCTGGGCATCTATGAAGTTCACGGTACCAAAGCGAACAACGTGGTGCTGGCGCGTAATCGCGGCTGCCACAACCTGGCTCCGTTCATCGACACCAACCCGGATTGCCCGGCCAACCAGCGGTACAAGGCACTCGGCGGGACTGGATCGCCCGGACTACTGGCCTTCGCATCCGCCGACGGACTGAACTGGAAGCAGCTCCAGGCGGATCCCGTGATCACCAAAGGCGCGTTCGACTCTCAGAACAATGCGTTCTGGTCCGCCAGCGAGCAGCAGTACGTATGCTATTTCCGCGTGTTTCGAGAAGGAACACGCTGGATCGCCCGCACGACTTCCAAGGACTTCATTCACTGGAGCGAGCCGATCGACCTGGAGTTGGGCGGCCAACCTCGCGAGCACCTCTACACAAACCAGTTCGATCCTTATGTTCGAGCGCCGCACATCTACCTGGGGCTTCCGACCCGCTATCTGCCCGGGCGCCGCGTGTTGACCGACGACGAAGCCAGGCGAATCGGCACGCCCACAAAATGGAATTACGTGAACGATTGCACGGACATCTTGTTGGCGTCGGCGCGCGGTGGCGACAACTTCCAGCGCACGTTCATGGAGGCCTTCGTCCGGCCGGGCGAGGATCTGCAGAACTGGACATCGCGAGCCAACTATGCGGCCCGCGGCATCGTGCAGACCGGTTCCCGCGAGTTGTCGCTCTACGTGAAGCATCATTCAGGTTATCCGTCGAATCACGTCCGGCGGTATGTCATCCGAGCCGACGGTTTCGCCTCGGTGCAGGCTCCCTACGCTGGCGGCGAGTTTATCACCAAACCATTCATCTTTTCGGGTGAGAAGCTGTCGCTCAACTTCGCTACATCGGCAGTCGGTGGACTGTTCGTCGAAATCCAGACGGCAGACGAGAAGCCGATTGAAGGTTTCTCGCATCAGGACTGCCGGGAGTTGATCGGAGACCGGATCGATCAAACCGTGACCTGGAAACACGGCACGGACGT
>CALFOL010000414.1 GCA_937919915.1 uncultured Planctomycetaceae bacterium | reverse complement strand
CTAGGGGCTGCGCCATGAAATCGAAGCGATTGAAATCAGGCCCCGTCAGTTCGGTGGCTGTTTGCAGCGCCGGCGCCGTTGTGGCGTTTGCGGCAGAGTTTTTGTACCAGCTCAGCGTGCCGCGCAGATTCGGATTCATCACCAGCAGGTCGGCCACACCCCGCTTGCGCAGGTCGGCAAAGCGAGCCTTATTACCAGCTGGAACCGGCTGTCCATCGGCTGTTGTAACCGAACGAGCCGGTTCGAGGCGATTCACATCAGCGGCGGCGGCGGCGCGGCGGAACCATTGCACATGGGGCGCTGTGGGCCAATCGACGCGAAAGGCGTTGGAATGATAGGGCGCCTCGGTACTGACAATATCGAGTACTCCGTCGCCATCCACATCGAAAACGACCGGGTTGGGCGCTGCAATCGATTGGCTGTCAGGAGTGAGAATTTCGACGCCGGCATCGAACATCGGCTCCGTTTTGGTGCCGAGGTTTTTGTAGAAATACAGGCCGCGCGCCGGTGCTGACTTCAGCGGTTGGGTGTAATCCTGAGTTGGTTTCTGGTCGTCGGGTACGACCGCCAGTCGATTTGAGGTCCGTCCCCAAGGGCCCCAGTCGTCAGTTCCGGAGTTGGGATGCACTCCCGGAGCCTCTCCCTTAAATCGCGAAATCAGCAAATCCTGCAAACCGTCGCCATCCCAATCCGCCGCGGTGAAACTGATCACCTGGCGCGGAAAGATGCCTTTGTTCCAATACATGCTTTCAGGTCCGGTTACGATGCGCGCATTCTCCTGACGAAAGCGCTCTGTCCCGGGAAAAAGTGTGCGGCTGCCATCTTCCGTCTTACCGACATAAAGTTTCCAGTGGTTGGGGCCATGCTTCGTATTGGTATTGGGCGCATAGCGCATTTCGCCATCGTACCAGATGAAATCGAATCGACCATCGTGGTTCAGGTCTGCCATAGAATAGCCCACCGTATGCTCGATGGTCTGTGGCTCGGTTTCGGTCGTATTGTAAGGGTAGTAGACGGAATGGCCGAAACGCGGGGCTTCGAGAGTGCCTTCATTGAGATGCACTGTGCCGGAGGTCACGCCCGTTCCGTATAAGAATAAGTCGGGTTTGCCGTTATCGTTCCAGTCGAGTACTTCAAAGTCGACGTCGTAGGCGAACTGCGGGCCCTGTAGTCGCACGCCCGGCGAAGGGAATTTAACCGGCGCTTGCTGCGCTGGCAGCGCAGAAGGAAAAATCAAAGTGACTAAAGCACAGATACCGGCTGTTTGTAGTTTCTTCATGGGTAATATCCTTAAAACATCAACGGGGCCATCCAAAGCTAAGCAACGAGCCAGAAGAGCAGTACCAAAGAATCCCCGTGTTCCAAGACCGTGCCGCCCTAACGCGAGGCAGGTACCGACGTCGCAGACCTGCCGTTCGTATTAAACCGAGACGCAGGAGTCACGCACTTTCTTTACATTCTTCTGACCATACATGCCAGCGTAATTGTCGTTGCATTCCCTGATCCAACCTCGCTCGTACATCTGCCGTATCAATTCATCCTCGGACTGGTCCACCGCGATCGGCGGTTCAAAGTCGACCCGGTAGAATCCTTCGTCTGTTTGTTCCACAAAATACCTGTAACGCTGCTCGCTCTCTTGGGCGAGCACAGTCGCCTGACGCGAACTTTGAAACAGCAAACCCAGCGAGCAGGGCAGCAGCAAACCGCCAATCAGGATCATGCTGCCGATCCAGGGAGCAACCGCCGCCTGGAAGCCTGAATCAACGACAGCTGCAGGCACGTGAACCGCGATCAGTGAGTCGATCGATGGCTCATAGTGATATCCAACAAGCTGCCGGATGCCGCGATAGTTGGTGTTCTGCCCGCTCCAGTCTTCGTGCGCGCGGAGCAAGTGCATCACCGTCTGGCCGGAATGTGCCGAGAGAACAACCTGACCAACATCCGTGCCCTTCATTTCCGGCTTGAGCGTGTGCACGTCGAGCTTACCGTTCGGGCCAATCACACACAGATAGCTGTTTTTATAAGGAGATCCTGCCTGGGTCCATTCGTGACTTAGACGATCCAGAGCACCGTTCCTGTCCACAGCATCGGCCTGATTGAGATCTCCAAGCGCAATGCCGCAGACGGTCCGGCCCAGAGAAAGGTTCTGATCGGCAACAACCTGTCGAACAGCGTCGCGGCTGTATTCGAAAGCTAATAGCGACAAGACCGCAATCCCCACGAGGGCGATCAGCCCAATTGCCAGCGCCGAGTAAACGGAAGCTCTGCCCGGCAACGGGCGACCAGAAACAAAGTCGCGGTAAAAGGCCTCCCAGACTCAGGACGAACAGGAATGCCATCACACTGACGATCAGTCCCGGTAATTCCTCCGGATGGGCAGTCAGATCCAGCATTGTCGCTGAAGAGGAAACTTCTGCGGCAAGAGTCAGGCCCTGACGAATCGCCATCAGAATCAGCATCGCCGTGAGAAGCAGAATTCGCCGATCCCGAAACCAAAACAGCACCATCAGCGACCACAGGGCAGTGAGAATTCGGAGAAGCAGGGACGAGCAAAGTATCACACTCATAGCGGCCTACCTCAGAGCTAAGGAACCGTCCGGAACGAAGTTTCGGACGACGGCCTACCATGGCCATCGATATAGCGGCGAACGGATCAACCGCCTCGGAAGGCCGTCACGATAATCGGGACTGCTGAGCCTTTGTGTTACGGCTGTCAAATCTGCCGTGTGTCAGCATACACGCCGCGCCTATGGTTGGCCGCGCCTATGGTTGGCCACGACTATGGTTGGCCACGACTGAGGATCGCTCGTCTGCCAAACAGAGCAATTCAATTCCCAGGCGTTGTGACGCGATCAGACGAACAACCAACTGCGGGATGAACACGACACGGCGCTCGCTGTGAAATACCGCGGGACACCACAAGGAAAAGTCGTCTGCGAGGGCAATTATCGAACAGCCCTACGCTGGACTCAAGTCGACGCTGCCCTTCATCCGGAATATGCTTCAATTTCAAGCCAGGGATTACTCGCACAGCTGCATTGGCGCATTGGTGAACTGCGACAATTCAGCCAGCTAGTAACGAGCCTGGCTCTAAGTCCGGGAAATTGTCAGATGTCGGTCCAAACGCAGTCCCCATCGCGCGCTCAGCGAGGATGTTCAGACGTACAAGATCCGGAAGAGTCGACGTCTTCGTACGACGATGGACCTCCTGACGGTGCTTTTCCACCGTCTTGACACTGATGTCGAGTTGCAGCCCGATGGCTTTGTTCGTAACGCCGACGAGTACACGGAACATCACATCGCGTTGACGATCTGAAAGCATAAGGAGCAGCTGCCGAGCGTTGCGAGTCTCGCTGATCCATGCCGCCCGCGTCCGCTGGCAGTTAGCGGCTGTGAGCAACGACTGTGAAAGATCTTCGAAGCTGTGATCCTGCGGAAGCACCGTGATTGCTCCCAGCTGTGTGGCCTGCACAGCCAATTTGATGTCCGCCGACGTTGCAAGACACACCACGCACAAGGGGATGAACGCGCCCCGGAGGTATGCCTGTAGTCGTAGCGGTCTGTCGAAATAATCGACCAATGGCATAACAAAGGATATGGGGGAGACCCTCGTCGATGGCACTCAGCAAGTCGCTCTCTAAGGGAAAGTCAACATACCGGTATCCCCTGGCGTCCGCCGCATCGTTGACCCTATCTCGAGACAACTCGTCCATCAGAGCCGTTGCCACCGTAATCCGTTTGCCCGACGTATCCATAATTCATCCCACCTTTAGTATAGACGTCCAACTCCGCCTTGGAACAAGTGACGACAGCATCGCCGGTACTTTAATGAAACCGGATTGGCATCCAACGGAAAAATAACGCCCGCTCCATCCCTGAGCCTGACATTATCGTTATTGAATACCGATGCACCTGGGCATTGACCGCGATGACTAGCGGTTTACCGCAATCGTCCAATCCACCTCGATGTGAGCCGGCCAGGAAACCAGTCGTTCAACACACCGCAAGTTTCGGGTAGCGAAGCTCGTCAAGAGCTTCGGCCCGCTGGATAAATCGGCCGAATGTCTTGACGACTTTCGCTACACACTATCCGAAACCCAAGTCCAGTCGGACTACTGGTGGTCTCGTGCGCCTTGCCTCTGCAGCGCGTCCGCTGCTGCGGCCGGACGTTTTCGGCTCGCACTTACCACAGACAACCAATGCATTGATCCAGTCGCTTGCATGGTCGTTCTTCCAATGGAAAAACCATCTGCAGCTAAATCGACAAACCGATTGACCGGGCCGAGGCGCTAATGTTTTTGCCATTCCGTAGGTTATGACAGAGCGAAATGCGTCCGAGAGACCATCCTGCCCTTCGCGTTCACACGAAACCATTCGCCGAGGGTTCCCTTAAACTCAGCCAGGCAGTATCGTTGTCGCTCGCGATTATCTATAGCCGCAATTGGACACAGTTCCTTTCAACGACGACTGAACACGAGACTGCAAATAATGAAAATCGTTGGTATAGATGTATGCCCACTGGTCGGCGGCACGGTCGACGGTGGATGGCCGCAAGGGCATGAACCGCAGGAAGATTTGCATACGCTGATCAGGCTTCACGCAGATGACGGCATTCTCGGCTTCGGCAGTTGCTTTACGTCAGGCAAGCTTGTCGAAGGAGCCGTCCAGCTGCTGTGGCCATTGTTGAAGGGACAATCCGCCGTCGAACCGGAGCGCGTTTCGGAGATGCTGCATCAGTCAACATTCTGGCAGGGCCGAGGCGGCGCGGTGACGCATGCCATCAGCGGCATCGATCTCGCGTTGTGGGACATCATGGGGAAAATTTGTGGCCAGCCCGTGTCGCGTTTATTAGGTGGTAATTATCGAGACCGGATCAAGGCGTATGGCTCCATTCTGTTTGACGAACCGGACGACCTGGCGCGTAATCTGGCGAGCGTCGTCGAACGCGGATTTCGAGCCATCAAGATGGGCTGGCGGCCCTTTGGACGGCGCGATCGCAAATTCGATGAACTGCTTGTGAAGACGGCTCGCGAAACCGTCGGTGACGACATCGAATTAATGGTCGATGCAGGCGGCAGCGAACAGTTCTGGCCACACGGCACCAACTGGGCTCGCAATACTGCGAAGATGCTGGCTGACTACGACATCGTTTGGTTTGAAGAAGCTCTGCCGCCCGATGACATCGACGGATTCGTGGAATTAACTCGCTCGTCTCCGGTGCCAATTTCCGGTGGCGAAGTGTTGACTCGCAGACAGGCATTCGCGCCGTTCCTGCAACGTCGCGCGTTTGACATCATTCAGCCTGACGTCACGAAATGTGGCGGCTTGAGTGAATTCAAAAAGATCTCTCAGATGGCGCAGGACTGCAATGTCCAGGTCGTCCCGCATGGCTGGAATACCGCTGTCGGCCTGGCCGCAGATCTACAAATCTCGGCTTTCCTGCCGAACGCTCGATACGTTGAATACCTGACTCCGTGTGCGTACATCGAAGATCTCACCGCGAAGCCGTTTCAGCTGGATTCCGATGGATGCCTGTCGATCCCTGATGCACCAGGACTTGGTTTCGACGTGAGTGAAGAGGGCTTGAAACGCTTTTGCCCCCAGCCGATTGAGTTTCGTTAGTCGGGGCAATTAATTCACAATGGCGAGGAAGCGATTTACGAGCACGATGTGCCAGCGAGTGAATCAACTGATACACTGCGAATTCACTCGCCGGCGTGTGGTGCTTGAATTTGCGGCAATGTACAATGTAAAGACTGCGTCGCGTTGCCTTGTTAGTCGGAAGGGAAACACTTGAATCGAACACATACCGACGCAGCCAGTGCAAATGCGAATGCCGCTCCGACGGACGTACGGTGGGTCGTATTTGCTCTGGCGTGTGCAACGTCATTCCTGTTGTATCTGCATCGTTACAGCTGGAACATCGTTGGCCCGGAACTTCAGAAAGAGTTTTCGTTCACGAATACCCAGTCCGCGTTTTTGTTTTCCCTGTTCTACTACACGTATGCTGGCGGACAGATTCCGAGCGGTTTGATCATCGATCGCTTCGGCCCGCATCGTTTTCTGACAGCAATCGTCGGCGCATGGTCTGTCGCGCTGATCGGCATTGCGAACACCGGGAACCTGGTACTGCTTGGATTCTGGCGCCTGATTTTCGGAGCAACTCAGGCCGGGTGTTACCCGTCGTTGACGCATCTGAGTCAGCAGTGGTTTCCGCTTCAGCGACGGACGATGCTTCAGGGCTGGGTGGCAACAACGTTTGGACGTCTGGGTGGAGCCGTGTCGCCGATTATTCTTGGCACTCTGTTGATGGGCGTCTGTGGGTTGCGCTGGCAAATGGCACTCACCGTTATCGCTGCAGCAGGACTCGTGCATTGCATCGTCTTCTATGCATTCTTCCGTGATTCGCCGCAGCTGGACCCACGTGTTAACGATGCTGAGCGTGAATTAATCAACGCCGGAACTCCCGAGATCGATGCCACGGAATACCGTCCGACGATGCTTTCGCCAAAGCTGGCTCTGCGCAACAGAAGTCTGAAATGGTTCACTGTGCAGCAGTTTCTGGATGCCGGGTCCGATGTTGTATTCGTGAGTCTGATTGGCACCTACTTTCTGATCGCTCATGAATTTGACATTCGGAAAACCGGGTGGCTCGCCAGTCTGCCACTGTTGGGTGGTGCTCTTGGAGGAATCGTTGGTGGGTGGCTGAACGACGTTTCGATTAGACGAACCGGTAATCGCCGCTGGTCGCGGAGCATTGTCGGTTGCGTCGGTAAAGTGATCGGCTGCGGGATGCTGGTGCTGGTCATCATGCAGTCCGACGGGGTGAAGGCCGCATGGCTGCTGATGGCGGCGAAGTTCTTCAGTGACTGGAGCCAACCCACGACATGGGGCGCGTGTACGGATCTCGGCGGACGTTTCAGCGCGACCGTGTTCAGCATCATCAACACGGCCGGGACGTTTGGCGGCATTCTGATGCCGATTGTTTTTGGCGTCGTACTTGACGCGTTCACCACAATTTCGGTCGTCGACGACACCGAAGTGAAAATGACAAATTGGAATCCGCTGTTCGGTCTGTTGTCGGCAATGTACCTTACGTCCGGTGCCTGCTGGTTAATGGTCGACTGCACTCAACGACTTCAAACCGACAAAGGGAAAGTATAAATGGAACGCAAAACAGTTCGTCCGGAAGATCTGGATCTCGATTCACCTGGTCGTCGCGATTACTGGGTCGCTTTGGAACACGACAGTATCTGGGGCGATCATCTGATCCCACTCACTGTATTCGTTGGCCCGGAAGCGAAAGATGGCGAGGGGCTCGTATCATTCGGATCCAACCACGGAAACGAATACGAAGGTCCCGTCGCACTGAAGCATTTGATTCGTGAAATCGACATCCAAAATGTCCGAGGCCGCATGATCCTGATTCCCGTGTTGAATCCGGCCGCCTTCCTGTCAGGGACGCGGGAGAGCCGGCAGGAAGACGGCGTGAATCTGAATCGCGCGTTCGTTGACGACGCCGGTAAGATTCCGGCATTGGCAGGAATTACTCACCGCATTGCCGCCTTCGTTCGCGAATACATCTGGCCGCGAGTTCACATTGTGCTCGACCTGCATTCCGGCGGCGACGTTGCTCGGTTTTCCATCTGCGCGAACTTTCATCCGCTGGAAGACGAAGAACTGAGTGCGAAGATTGAACAAACGGCGCGCTGGTTTGGCACACCCTCTTTAATGGTCTACCAGAACGCGACTCGAGGGCTGCTACCCAGCGAAGCGGAACGTCTTGGCAAGATTACTGTCGGCACGGAACTCGGCTGGGGCAAAGCCGTCAATCCGGACGGTGTCCGTTACGGACGCCAGGGAGTTCTGGCTGCTGCGATCAACAATGGAATCATGCACGGCAAGGTAGAACCGATTGCTCATCACAAAGATGGAACTCAACAGAAGCTTGAGATGGTCAGCCGTGAGTGCTTTACCGTGGCCCCGTTTGCGGGACACTACGAACCGCTTGTTCATTGCGGCACGGCAGTCAAAAAGGGGCAAACGGTCGGTCTGTTGCACGACTTCGACCGCATTGACCTCGATCCCTGGCCATGCGTCGCCGCTCTGGACGGAGTGGTGCTGGCTCAGGCATGGGTGGCTCCGGTACCGAAGGGGCAGCACATAGTGGTCGTCGCAAAGCTGCTGGATTAGGGAGCTGTCAGGAGGAATCTACGTAAAACGGCAGCGATTCCTGGAATCACCCGAACAGCGCCGCGACGCCGACTGCAGGACAAGGTTGTCGATGCAACAGAATAGCTATGAGGTCCGGGCGTCGGGAACAATGACTTCGATTTCGTCGATGACACGTTCGACGTGACTCACATCACCTACCAGCGTGATCGCCAACTCAAGATCGTCTTCCGTCGGCACAGTCCCGAACAGAGTAATCGTTCCGTCGCTGATTTTGGCTTTGACTCGGCGCAACCCCTTGTGCCGAGAATGCTCAATGCGATGACGCACCGCAGCGATAGTTTCTCGGTCTCGACGGTCAGTGTCGAATTGTTCGGCTTGACGTTTCATCTTTCGCTCTTAAATCCGTTTTGATGAGACAAGTAAGGAGGCCCGGGGACAGTGCTACAAGTTTTGTGCCAATTCTGCGGAGAATTTGCTTCGATTGTTCGTCGAAGTTCTGAAACCAGCACTTCGATTGACAATCGCAGCTGCAAAATCCGACCGACGGGGGCGGCGGTTAAAGATCGATCACCCCAGCGATCCGCCGTGAGCATACTTTAACCACAGCTCTTTGCAGCGTATTTCGCTGAATTGTGCAAACGCAACGCAGCCGGTTTAGCAAAGTTCGAACTGTCAAACAATGACCGACTGCTGCTCACGAATCGGAGATTTAGAACCGCTAATACCGCATCTTCGAATGGCTGACGATCGCCAGCGGGCCCACAATAACCGACACTCGCATCCGGGGAATGACCCAAATGAAATGTATTGCTCTCGCCTGCATCGTTCTGATTCCTGCAGGATTGGCAAACCTGCATGCCGCCAGCAGCGATTCTGCCAGGCCGAACATTCTGTTCATCATGACGGACCAGCATCGGTGGGATTGTCTTGGCGCGAATGGCAACGAACTGATCAAAACGCCGAACCTTGATCGACTTGCCGCGCAGAGTGCCAACTTCACTCACTTCTTCGTGCAGGCTCCGGTGTGCGTGCCTTCCCGAGCCAGCTTCTTCACCGGGCGCTATCCGCATTCGCATCGG
>CALFOL010000413.1 GCA_937919915.1 uncultured Planctomycetaceae bacterium | reverse complement strand
GATCAAGCTCTACTTTATCAGCTATTGCGGTTACCGGTTTTTGACGGAATTCATTCGGCCGGAGTCGAAAATCGTCGGAGGATTGACGGCGTATCAGTGGTCAGCGATGGTTATTGCAGGTTTGTTTGCGTGGTTGTGGTGGCGGGACAGAATAATCTCGCCCGCGGCAACGGGTTGACAAAGCGTCACTCAACGACGGTCAGCACAGTCGTGTCACTGCTGGCGTGGTTGTCTTCGTTGTAGTATTCGTAAACCGTCGCGGGGGGGGCCGTGAGCTTGACGGGAAGCGTTGCTTTGAGTCGGTACGTCAGCTGCAGAGGAGGGCCGACGTCAAGACTGTGCAGGTACACGACGGCGCTTCGTGCGTTCTGTTGGAACTTGGCGATCTTGCCTTGCTGTTGCAGTGCCCGGAGGTCTTCCGTCTGTATGGCGAACCCGGCAGGAATCGGGAGATCGACGACGACCATCGGGGCGACTGTCAGCATGCTGTTCGTCAAGGTTGCTGTCGCCGTAACGGTATCGTTGACAGACATTTGCGTTCTGTCATATTCGACAGCGATCGAGAATGGTTCGGGCTTTTGAGCCGTCGGCGATTCGGGGAGGTGATACCGTGATGTCATCTGAAAACCAAGCGTTTGATTGCCGGACGGAATGAGCTGAATGGAGTGCGTGCCTGCGGAGAGAAATTTGCTAAGGTCGACCTGTTGCATGACGTCGGAATCTTCAGGCGATATGCTCACCTCACCGACCTGCACTTCGTCCACCAGAATCCGAACGGCATGAGTCTCGCTATTTCTGAGGCTGGTTCCCGTTTCCTGTAGCAGTGCTTTCAATGCCAGTAAGCACCCGCCCACAAATAATCGCACATATCAATTTCAGCTCAGTGAGTAAGGCAACGGCAATTCGCAGGTTGTTATGTGCGAAAACATATAAGCGATTGCTTACCGTGGCCTGCGTCGAGTGCCATGTGCCTCGCCAGTCTTTTTGCTCAGTCAGCCATGTCAGAGAACCACGAATGAGGGCCGGTTCTTTGTGGGCGGTCAGCAACGCAAGAGTTGCAGTGGCCGTGCTTTCCACGTCGCCACTGCGTCCTGCACCGTAGAACATGCTGCGACGGTTTTGTGGTTGAGGCCAGTGCGCTGAAGCGCTGGTTGCGTGACA
Source organism: uncultured Planctomycetaceae bacterium (assembly GCA_937919915.1). GTDB lineage: Bacteria > Planctomycetota > Planctomycetia > Planctomycetales > Planctomycetaceae > Fuerstiella. The sequence continues at coordinate 8,091 of CALFOL010000413.1, read as the reverse complement.
TCGATCGGTTAATTCCCGCAGCCATGGCGCCGCGTCCGATCCGTCCTGGTCGATTGCGAGTAGCGCGTTGCAGACAAGTGCCAGCGCATAAGGTGTTTCGATGGATTTCGGGGAGTGTCGCAGCAGGAACGCACGTGTTTGGTTTGAGCGTGGCGAGAATTTGTCGTTGCGGAACACGGCCCATGCGATGTATGCGGTCGTCATCAGCTTGCGACTTTCCGCAGAACCCAGCGTCGGGTCGTTGTGCATTTTGTGGCTTTCAGGTGCCCACGAACCATCTGTATTCTGTTGCTTCAGTAGCCACGCGCGAGTGCGCTCGATCAGATTCGGATCGACGTCATGGACCGTGGCCATGTCTTCGAATTCCATTAACCCATACGCCGTCAGTGTGCGGTTGGCGGGAGCCTGACCAAACCATTCGAAGCCTCCGCCAGCGACTTCGAACCCGAGCAGTCTCTGGTAGCCCAGATGGATGTATTGCCGCGCCCTGGCTTCAATTTCCGGCATGGATTTATTGTTGCTCCGCAGGTAATCCAGAGCCAGCACGTTTGGGTAGGTTGATGAGGAAGTCTGCTCGAAGCAGCCGGTTGGTCGTGTGAAGATGGCGTCCAGTCCCTCGACCACCTGGCTGAAGCTGGACGGATAGATCCGTAGCGTCCCCGCGCTGCTGCCGGGGATTGCATCGGCTGGCACCGTCATGTTGATGCGTTCTGCAGTTGGCAGCGAGCCGTTTACGACCTTGTCGATACGTCGCCCGTCGGGTACGACTGCGATGTCGCGACGAACAGCGTCTGCCACTCCGTTTCCTGTGGCCGGTACCTGCAGCTGATGGTTGCCAATTTGGAGCGCGCGGATGGGAAGGTAGACGGACCGCACATCACCGGGAATCAACCGGACCTCGACCGTCGTTTCACTCAGGGCTTCAAACCAGTCGGCGGCCTGTAACTTGATTTCGACTGTTTGTGCTTCGTTCAGATAATTGTAGACGACAACGGGAAGGCTGACTTCGTCGCCGCGGGTCAGCGAGACTGGCAGATTCAGGTCAACGAAGTACGGCTGGAACACGCGGATTGCTGTTTCTGTGCTTCCCAATTGTCCGCCGTTTGTCACGGCACTGGCATTTAGCCGCCATGTTGTGATTGAATCCGCGAGTGGCACGTCGATTGTGATTTCGCCGTTGTCGTCAGTAATCACTTCCGGACGCCACAGAAGCGTTTCCGGAAACCAGCTGCGGACTCGCACCGGGCCGCCGTTTACAGATTCTGTAGTGGCTTGCGGAAACAGACTCCCTTTGGCATCGTTCAAATCGTACAGCGCGAGTCCGATCTGTTTCAGGTTGTTTCGCGTTTGCGTGCGGCGAGCAGCCTCACGAGCCTGCTGCACGGCTGGCAACAGCAACACGATCAGAACCATCATGATGGAAATTACGGCAACGATCTCCAGCAGTCGGGCCTTTGAGGCTGACAGTAACCAACCCGGGAAAACGAAACTGCCGACGACAAAGAACCACGCCCACAGATTGTGGACGAATCGCAGACCATTCTGCTGAGTCGCCTGGGTACGCGTTTTCTTTTCCGGATATGTTGAGACGTTCAGTGAATGCTGCCCGAGTTCTCCCGCGAGTAATTTCATCGTGCCAATCGGGAAATAGTCATCGGAGATCAATGTCTGCCAGTCCGGACGCTGCAGCACGTTGAGTATTTCATCATCACCGTCCAGAAACGGAGCCAGATGCTTCAGCAGAGTCTCCCGATCCGGCGCTGCGATGCCTTCGAAAACAATGCCTGTTCCAGGGTTCGCTGTCCACTTGCCGCCGCCAGATCGGTTGATGGAAATTCGGGGCTCCATGGATACAACTGGAAGACTGGTTTCAGCAGTTCATCCTGCAGAGTGAAGAATGATTGTTCCATGCCTGGACGACTTTGTTGAACGTTGTAGACGGCTTCGTCCACTGCCACCAGACTCACCGCTCCGGGCATCGGCTTGCCGTCTTTTCCGGTGAGTTGCAGGCTGAGCTTAGCGGTTTCTCCCGGCCGATATTCCTGTTTGTCGAGCGACGCCTTCAATACCAAATCGCTTGATGGCTTTACGTAGACGATGCGGGTTCTTCGCATCGGCAGGCCGGACTCAGAATCGAATCGGTAGGCCACCAATTCCACAGTCCCGGAAATTCCGGGCGAAAGATCAAGGGTGTATTTTCCACGACCGTCCCGCACATCGACGGAATTGGTCAGCACCGTTTGCCCGTCTTTGATCAAGTCGACGAACACCGGTTCGACTCCTCCACCGAGGACTTCGATTTCCATCGACGTTCCTGACTCATACACGGCCTTGTCCAGGCGAATCAGGAAGCCATCATTGGATGCTCCGACTGGTCGTTCGATTTGCTGCACGGCACTGAGTCCTGATTCATCGGTCGCCTTGACATGCCACGTTGTGTCTGCCGTTGGAATAAATGCGACAACCGCGGCACCGCTTTCGGACGTCACGAATTCCTGCTGAAAACCGGTAATCGTGACGCGAGTTTTTGCCGGACGACCATCAGCATAAGCTGCCACGATCGCTTTAACTTGATGTTGCGCGCGGCGACTTCGTTGCGTCCGAACAGGTCTGCGGTGACGCGAAGTTCGTAGTTGCCGTCCGGCCAGTCGGGCAGGGCAATGTTTGGACTTCCGGTGCCCAGTTGGTTCGTTTCGAATTCGGCCAGTTGCGTGGATTCGTGTGTTGCGGCGTTAATCAATTCGACCACGATGGGAATATTGACCATCGCCAGTTGCGTTTGGGCATTTCTAAGAACAACCCGCAGCGACGATGACGTTCCAGCCAATAGCTCGGCCTGTCCCAGCAGTTTCAGGTCAACCGCGGAAGCCGACAGCGTCAGATAGTACGCGTGTGTGGATGCGATCATGATGGCTATTGTGGCGGTTATCGCCAGCAGACGTCGTCTACCGCTGGAACGCGACCACCACGATGTTTTTGCCAACGCGTATTCCTGGTCGAGTCTCGCTTCTGTTCTGCGAATCAGGTTTTCTGAGGCAGGCACTTCGGGCATTGCGCAGACTGCACGCTGTCTGCGCTGGCCTTCGGCAAGTGCGACTTTACAGATAGCGCACTGAACGCAGTGTGATTCCACTTTGTACGCGTCATTCGCGGACAGCAGATCGTTAAGGTAATCATCGATTTTGTCGATGACATGTTGATCGTTGTTCATGTTGTTCATTCGAATACTCCTGAGGCCTGTCCCGTTTAGCTTTCAGGCTGTCGGTGCACGCCGTCGGCATCCACCTCGCCTGCGGCAACGAGTTAAACGAAGTGCAGGTTCATTCCCGTAGTTTTGGTTCGAGGTACTCACGCAGTGCGCTGAGTCCGAACGACATGTTCGAACGTACGCTTGATTCGGAGCTGTTTAACGCCCATGCGATTTCCGCATAGGACATGTCGTTCCACAACCGCATCACGACGACCTCACGCTGTTTCAAGGGCAACCGGGAGATGCCGATTTCCACAATCTGAGCTGTTTCCGTTTGAATCAGATGATCGACTGGAGTCGTGCCGACTTGGGTCCACTGCGGGTGATTGTCGATCGGTTCCAGTACACGTTGCCCGCGCAGGGCGTGGCGACATTTGTTTGTGGCGATGCCCAGCAGCCAGGGTTTGAAGTTCCGCTCAGGCTGATATCTGCGACGGTGAACCCACACGGCCAGGAAGACTTCCTGAAATACCTCATCCGCCGCCTGCGGACGGACTCCCAATCGGCGAATAAACGTAAGCAGCTGGTTTGCGAACCGGCGAATCAGAATCGACATGTGTTCCTGTTCGCCGAGACGCACTCGGCGCATCAGTGATTCGTCCGCATGCGACATGACTGAGTCCGATAGGATGGAGAAAACACGTGACCTCCACCTTTCTGTTTGCGCCAGACGCTGTTTTTGTCTAAATGATTTTCCGAAAATCTGTGAGATTCATGTCGAAATACAGCGTCCTCGGTGGGAATTGATGTGGTGGGCGGTGGATTCGCACTGCTGCCGGTTTCTGTATAGTATTTGTGGAAGGGGATTTGTGTGTCATCGAAAAATGGAGAAGTGCTGATGTTTGGGTTTGGGTACCGCATTTGCTTACTTGCGACTGTAGCAGCTTTCAGCGGAACGAGTGCTGTGTTGGCTGATGATTCGGAAGTGCTTCGTATCGGCATGATCGGCCTTGATACGTCGCACTGCCTGGCGTTTACGAAAATTCTGAACAGCCCTGAGGATCCGAAACATATTCCCGGTTGCCGGGTGGTGTTGGTGTATCCGAAAGGTTCTGTGGATATCGAAAGTAGTGTGAGTCGCGTTCCGGAATACACTGAGAAGATCGAAGCCATGGGCGTGGAGGTCATTTATGATCTGGATGCGATGGTTCAACAGGTTGATGCTGTGCTGTTGGAGACAAATGACGGTCGACCCCATCTGGAGCAGATTGTGCCCGTGTTGAAGGCGGGGAAACCGGTGTTCGTCGACAAGCCGATCGCCGGGTCGCTGGCTGACTGCATTGCAATCTTTGAACTCGCCAATCACTACAAGGCGCCGATTTTTTCGTCGTCTTCCCTGCGATTTGGTACGAGTACGCAGGCCGTTCGCGGCGGATCGATTGGCGAAGTGACCGGCTGTGATACGTTCTCACCGTGCTCACTGGAGAAAACTCATCCCGATTTGTTTTGGTACGGAATTCACGGCGTTGAGAGCTTGTTTACGGTCATGGGAGCGGAAGTGAAGACAGTCGTGAGGACTCAGACGGTCGATTTCGAGCAGGTAACAGGAACATGGGCAGACGGACGCATTGGAACGTTTCGTGGGATTCGTTCGGGGAAGGGCGGTTACGGCGGGATGGCATTCGGCACAAAGGCCACAGCAGCAGTCGGCAGCTATGATGGATACGCGCCGCTGGTCGTCGAAATTGTGAAGTTCTTCAAGAGCGGACAGCCCCCCGTCACGTCTGAAGAAACCACGGCCCTGTATGCGTTCATGGAAGCGGCCGACGAAAGTAAGCGACGCGGTTTTGTACCGGTTGAAATCGCCGAAGTCCTGCAGACGGCTCGTGACGAAGCAGCCCAGAAAGTCGCGGCCATTATTGCCAGGTGATTTTTGGAGTTCCCCACTTGGTTTGTGGCAGCGTTGAGAGAACAGCATTGTCGCGTAAGGGGAATCGGGGAATGGTGGCTGTTGCCGCTGGTTAGCAGTGGAAAAACGGCTGACGAACGGCGTGGCGCTTTTGGGAGACTGAAGAACGGCAGCAGTCCGTGACAGGCTGAAGGCCTTGCGTTATCCTTTACGAAACCATCGCCAGTTTAACGGAGGATTCAATGCCTGGAATAATGACCCAAGTTGCCGTGCTGCGTATCGTTACGTTGCTGATGACTGTCAGTGTGTTGGCTGGTCCCTTCTCAGCGACCAGTCGAGCTCAGCAGGGAAAAGACATCGCCGGTGGGCTGCTAAAAGCGCTGATTGAATCGCAATTGGAAAAATCACGTCGCCGTGGCGGAGGCAGTGGAAACCTGAGGGATCCGTTTGGGACTCCTAATGGACAGCATGGTCGTCCGCAGCCGCTGACGCCGCAAATGCAGAGATTGCGGCCTATCACTGCCAGTTTCGCGCAGGAGACCGCAGTGCTGGGAGCGTTGCTGCAGACCGACGCTCGTCGCAGCGTCGAAGTGCGCCGACAGTTGCCCGAAGTGATTCGGTTGCAGGCCAGTGCGACAGCACTGAACCAACGTTCTGCTGCGGAAAACAACCACGCGGTCCTGCTGGAGGATTTTCGCACACTGAACGGCAACTGGTCGACGCTGTCGCATCAGCTGACGCACTGCAAATCATTGAGTAGTCAAACGACAGCCTGCGTGAAAAGGCTTGCGGCTCTCGATGCTCAATACTGTTCGTTACTCGATATTCAGGAGCAGTTCAACGATCAGGAACTGGTGCGGGCGGCTTACACGCTCACAACTTACATGCGAGACGTGGTCGATGATGTGCGGGTTCAGCCGCTGCCGCGCAATACCAGCGCGAGGCTGATGAGTAGTCTGGGTCAGTTGAGTCAGAAGACGGAGTATTTTGCCGGACTGGTTTCTCGTGGCTCACGCTTCCAAACCGTTGTTAACGAATATCAGGAGTTGTACCAGGCATGGATTGCTGTGGAGCCTTCGCTGTCGGGACTCAATGATCATTCGATAGGGCGGAGCCTGAGGCGCATTCGAGATTCTCATCAGGCGATTCACCAGTTGCTTCGCATTGAAATGGGAATCGATAAGGCTCATGTGCTGAACCTGGCGCATGAAGTAGAGCATTACACGACTGAGCTGTTTCGCGTGGTGACGCTGGAGCAGCTGATGGCACTTCCTGACGGAGGCGCTGTTCCGGATGCGGCAGATGCGTTGATGGGAACGATTCAAAATGTCGACGACCATATTCATCGTGACGAAACTCCTCAGGCCATTGGTGAGGCGTGGGTGTATGCGGATGAAGCCTGGAATCAGTTTTCGTACTACGTGTCTCCGATTCGAACCGGCGCCGTGCCCCAGGAGTTGCAGGCGATTGGTGCCTCGATGCACTCACTGCAGCAGGCCCTGGGAGTGACGGTTCAGTACGACAGAAATTCGCTGGTACGCAACGCTTCTTCCCTGGAGAACCTGGCGGAGCGATTGGTGGCGACGCTTCGCCAGTGGCAGACACACCCTGGACAGCACGATCGGACGCTGGTGGAAAAAGCCGAGAAAATGGTGGAAGAGTTCCATCATATCGAGCAGGCTTTGGCGGCTGGAGACCAGCCTGGCCATCATCTCAGCGACTGCGACGCAGCGATCGCACTGTGGCAGCAGATTCGTCCGGTTCTGAAGGCGTGTGACACTGACGAACGCGAGCAGTTCGACCATATTGTGGCGACGCTGACTCCGGAAATTGTCCGGCTCAGGACGATGCTGGATGAGTGATCAGGATGTCGAAAATTCATCAGCTGCACCTGTGAAGGTGCGCTTGCTGACATTTGACTGGTTGCCGTTTACAGATGATCTGTCTGCCAGTGAGTCGCTGTATGACGCGATGGATAGTCTGTCGGCCGATGGTGCGTTCTTCGGGAACCACTATTTGCAGAAATCGGGTGTCAGTGGAATTGTCGAGGGCTTCACTGCGGGGCTGTGCGACGCACAGCCCGTTCAGGGCCGCGTGTTGATATTCGGTGGTGGCGCGACCCCCACGTTGGATCTGCGTTCGCTTCCGGATTCGCTTTCTTCAGAATTCTGCGGTTCGGTTTCCGATGGCCTGGTCTTACCCGAAGCTGACTTTTGCTGGTTACACTTCGAATCTCATGGGACAGCGGAAGAAACGGGATTGGAGGCTGTGCTGCCCTTGCTTCGCTCTCTCCTGGAACCGGAGTGCGTGGTCTTCGTCACATCGCTGGCCGGCAGAGCACAGCAGTCGACTCGGTTTGAATCATTGCTGGCGGAGTCGCTGATCCACGCACCTTTGTGGGTGCTGGGTGCCGGGGCAGGCTGCTGTCGTGTTCAGACGCTGACCGGTAGTCATGACGTCGGCTGCACAATTCAACAGCTGTTGAGGCGTGGCGGCTGTGTTGCAGGTGGGCAGTCAGAACTGGACAATGGACCCATCGACCTGGTTCCGTTGTGCTATGGCCCCGGTCTGAATCTGCGGCGAGAATTACTGATTGAACACGAGGCTGCAAAGGCCGTTCGTTGTGACGATTTCCTGCTGGTCAGTTGCGTGTCGTCCCCCAACACCGCGCTTAGTGAGCGCCGTATGGCCTTGTACGCCAAGCCGGAAGACGTTTGGAATCTGAATGATGTGGCTGGCGAATATCACGCGGTCGTTGATGAGCTGATTCGTCGTTTGACATGACGACTTTGAGCCGCCCAACCAGCGCTCAGACTGTGCTGAAGCGAGTGAGTGAATTCGGCATCGTTTTGTTGCGAATCGCCGACTTGCCGGGACATTCGGATTTGCGTGTCAATAACGTATATCACCGAAATCAGGCTTTCCGCCCGAAAAACATTGGCTCTTAGGGTTCTTGCGCTTGCCCCGTCGTGCCATTTGTTCGTCTTGTTCG
>CALFOL010000412.1 GCA_937919915.1 uncultured Planctomycetaceae bacterium | reverse complement strand
CATCCGTTTACCACACTGCTATCCTGCGTTTTCCTGCATGGAAGCGTCATGCACTTAGTGGGAAACGTTTGGTTTCTCCATATTTTCGGTGACAACGTCGAAGACCGACTGGGCCGATTCGGGTATCTGGGGTTTTGTTTGGTCTGCGGAGTGGCGGCCAGTTTCACTCACTTTGCGTTTCAGCCTGAATCACCGGTGCCAACGATCGGGGCGAGCGGAGCGGTTGCTGGCGTGATGGGAGCCTATCTGTGGCTGTACCCGCGCGCCAAAGTCACGACCATGATACCGATCTTCTTTCTACTGCAGTTGGTTGTGCTCCCGGCGCCATTGTTCCTGGGAATTTGGTTCGTCATTCAGTTGGTTCAGGGAACGTTTGCGATGGGAAGTGTCCCGGCCTCAGGCGTTGCTTGGTGGGCTCATGCTGGCGGCTTTACTTTCGGATTTGGAATCGCCTGGCTTTTCGGGCGGGGAGCCCCAAACGATCGGCCACGGGTGCGAGTACTGTCCGCTGAGTAAACATCCTGATTTGGCTTGGTTACCAACAACTGTTGTCTCCCGTGGGATTTGACGAAGGACAGCGTTGATTGTCCATGGGATTGTCGCTAAAGTGCTCGACTTGGTTGCGGCCCCTGCCGATAAAGAGACACTTCAGTCGATGTTTTGCAGGGAATTTAGCACTTCTGCATACTATTGGGCGTTCGAACAACTTTCGAATGGACTCTGGTTTCTCCCCGCGATCAACCCATTTATCGTTCCAACAACGTAGAGATTTCGTCTTCAGTGACGAAAAAAAAGGTGATTCTGCGATGCCAATGCTCGCGAAAACGTGGATGGCCACCAAAGAACAGGCCCCGGCACTCCGTGACTGGTATGTCGTAGACGCTGAAGCCCGTATTGTTGGTCGTTTGGCGACTGCCATTGCGACCGTACTGATGGGCAAACACAAAGCCACCTACACTCCACACGTGGATTGCGGTGGAAATGTGATCGTCATCAATGTTGAGAAGGTCAGGTTCACGGGTGGGGAAATGCAACACCCGGAATTGCCGTTCTACAGCACAAAAATGGCTGCCAAGACTTACCAGAGCTATTCTGGTTATCCAAGTGGTCGTCGCGTGCGGTCTGCGGTCAATGTCTGGCAGACGGCACCCGATCGAATTCTTCGAGAAGCCGTGCGACGTATGCTGCCAAAAAGCAAACTCGGCCGACACATGTTGTTGAAACTGAAACTGTTCGTCGGTCCAGAGCATCCTCATCAGGCTCAGACTGCCGTTGATTTTCCAGCTCACCTGCTGCCAGCGAAAAAAACAAAGAGCTAAACGCTCATTCTAAAAACGGTTTGACCGTTACTTACGAATTCACTCACTTGCCCCTGCGAAATTTTTCATGAGTACAGATACTCCAAACGAAGAGCCTGAAGTCCCGGAAGTTGCTTCGGCAGAACCTGAGGTGCCCGAGGTGCCTGAGATTTCTGTTCCTGAAACATCAGTCCCGAAGTCGTCGTTGTCTGAACTGAAAATCGGTTCGGCTGCCGCGTCGACGGGTGGTGCTCCAGCACTCAGCGAAGTCCCTGTCGTTTGGGGAAAACTCGACCGCTTTGGCGTCGCGATGGGCACAGGACGTCGTAAGACTGCTGTGGCTCGCGTTCGAATCAAAGAAGGTTCTGGCGGGTTCATCATCAACGGGCGGGCATTGGCCGAATACTTCGTCGTGGAACGCGATCGTGCCATGGTAATGGCCCCGATTGAACTTGTCGGCAAAGTTGACCAGCTTGATGTGACTATTCGCGTCAACGGTGGCGGAACAACAGGGCAGACAGGAGCAGTTGTTCTTGGAATTGGTCGAGCCTTGCAGGGGTTGATGCCGGAAACTCATTACGACCTGGCTGCAGCCGGATACCTGACTCGCGATAGTCGAATGGTCGAACGCAAGAAGTACGGTCTGCGAAAAGCTCGCCGAGCCTTCCAGTTCTCAAAACGCTAATCAAACCGAACGACAGATCGTCTTTCGGAAGTACAAACAGTCCCTGCCATCTCTTGTGGCAGGGACTTTTTTTTTGTCTGCTGATTTGGCGATTCAGCGTCAGACGCCAGTGGAGTGTTGAAGGCGTTCCACGGTCATTATTTACACAATTCCTGAATTTCTGAGACAGGTTTCAGCGAGGAGGACAACATGCCGGATGTCTACAGTTCGCTGATTCTGCCTGATGTTCGGTTGATGGTTCAGGACGAAGATCGTCACGGCCTGACGGAATTCTGCCGAGTCCTGCATCCTGTAGTGATTGCCAACATTCTTGAGGAATTAGAGCCTCGGGAAGTGTGGGTGATTCTGGATCATGCGGATCTGCGATTACGTGTTGAGATTTTCGAGTACGTATCGCTTCGGCGGCAGATGGAACTTGTCGAGAAGCTGGACAAGCGGAGGTTGTCTGAGTTACTCGAAGAAATGTCTTCGGACGACCGCGTCGACCTGCTGTCGCGGATGCCTCAGGATCGTGTCGAAGACCTGTTGCCACTGATCGCTCAGGCTGAGCGCAATGATATTCGACGACTGCTGTCGTACGACGAGCATAGCGCTGGTTCGATCATGACGACTGAGTATGCTTCGCTGCCGGCCGACATTACTGCGGAAGAAGCACTGAAGCGCTTGCGCCAGCAGGCTCCGGACAGCGAAACGATCTACTATATCTACATCCTGAACCGCAACCGACGGCTGGAAGGTTTGGTTTCGCTGCGAGAGTTGATTCTGGCGAAACCGGAGGCGAGTCTGTCGGACATTATGCAGCGCGACGTGATTCGGATGCGGGTGGATGAAGATCGCGAAGATGTGGCTCAGGAACTGGCCCGCTATAACTTCATCGCGATGCCGATCGTCGACAATGAGGAGCGACTTGTTGGCATTGTGACTCATGACGACGCAATCGACGTTGTTCAGGAAGAAGCAACGGAAGATGCGCATCGTCAGGGGGCCGTGGAACCGCTGCAGGATGACTACGAAGATACACCTCTGCTGACGATTCTGTGGAAGCGCGGCATCTGGTTGGTAGTGCTCTCGTTTGTTGCTTTGATGACAGCTGAAGTCGCTCACCGCTATGCCAAGGCGACTTCCAGGGATGGCAGTCGGGCGCACGAAGTCGCGGGTTTTTCGCAGAGTGATCCGAGTTCGGATGAGTCAGAAGTCGGAGTGGCCGATGATGCGACCGACCTGACTTCCAGTCTGATCTTCTTGTTCATCCCACTGGTGATGGCGAGTGGCGGCAATGCTGGGTCTCAGTCTGCCACACTGTTTATTCGGATGTTTGCATTACAGCCAGCCGACGGTGCGGTGCCGGGAACGGGATTCAGTGTCGATCGCGAATTGGTGCTTCGTGAATTAGTTCTCGCCGCGGTCATGGGTGCTGTGCTGGCACTGCTGGACTTCGTTTATGTGTTGATCCGATTCGACCTGGCTCGAGCAACTGCCGTCGGTGTGACCGTGTTTTTGATCGTGATTCTGGGAACGACCGCAGGTACGATGCTCCCGATCTTGTTTCGTCGTCTGGACATGGATCCAGCCATCATGTCAACGCCCTTGATTGCTGCGATTGTGGACGTGCTGGGTGTTGTTATCTTCTATGAAGTGGCAATGATCATTTTTTAGAGCCCAGGATTTCTGTTGTGCCACCGAATCGCATTTCGGTAGAACTTACATCGCCTTCCTGCTTCATTGAACACCGCTGACCTCAGCTATGGTCTACTGGGTTGCCGCCACAATTCTGGTTGTCGTGAATCTCGCCTGTGTGTTTGCCAACATGCTGATGTTGCCCGGCAACTGGCTGATGGTGGGTAGCTTGTGCGTCTTCATCCTCAGCTGCGGCACGGATACCGGTGGTCCGGATTGGAAAACGCTGTTTATCGTGCTTGGCCTGGCTTTCGCTGGTGAGGTTCTCGAAATGTTCACTGGTTCCGCCAAAGCATCAAAGAAGGGTGCGAGTCGCCGAGCGATGGCGCTGTCACTGTTGGTTTCGATGGTTGGTAGTATCGCGGGAGCTTTCATAATTCCGGTTCCGGTAATTGGCAGTGCAATCGGTGCGATCGCAGGAGCTGCTGCCGGCGCCTTCAGCGGCGCTTGGCTGGGCGAAGCATGGAACGGAACGGACGTTTCCAAACGAACCGAAATCGGCACAGCAGCTATGATCGGTCGCATGATCGGCATGCTGGCCAAGCTTGCTGTCGGCGCTGCGATCTTCGTGTTTCAGCTGGTGAGTCTGTGGTAGGGGCCGCTCCTGCGTACCAAACGCGACCGACTCTGTTTTGCGTTTGGTTCCTAAAGATTTATGCCGTCAATAGTGGTTGTCGTGTGGGAGCACGACTTACGGAACGGCAACCCACTTTGTCACATACGAATTGGCGTCAGTCTTTTGTGCCACCAAATCACCAGAGACGCCACCACGGCCTGGCTGCCGGATCGTTGGATAGCAGTCGGTTGTACCCATACAGATTGAAGAAGAAATCATCCTCTGATCACGTTGACGCGGACGCTGTTCTATCACGCGAATCGGCCCGTCCTCAGCAAGACGAAACCCTTCTCCATTATGGATTTCCCGATCCGGTTTATCAGCGAACAGGTAAAGACCGAGCCACTGACAGATGATGTTTGATGCTCGCCCATTCGCTGTCGATAATCGTGGCCGCTGAGGGAACTTTACGACCGGACATTGATCTTGATCTGCCAGTGTTATGCGATCTTCCCTTCCTGTCAACGAACTGCCGAAGCTTATACGCCGGGTACTGGAAGGCTATGTACGATTTGGCTACCGCATTCAATTATTTTCGACCTGGGCCGCCCCAAATTCAGACAACAGCCGGGTAGACGCGGCCTTGACACGAGCGTGACACTGAGGCGAAAAAACGGTTGTGGTTGGCAGTCGATCTACCCGGAGGCCGGATTGCCCGATTTCTTTCGAAACAATCCGGACTCAGGCGAGCACCCTGCCCTTCTTTTGTGTCGAACGTCATTAAACTGTGAGTTGCTGTCTGTAGATGGCCAGGCGTTCGCTGCGTCAATTTTGGCGGAGAGGAAAGTCCGGGCTCCACAGGACACGATGGTGGGTAACGCCCACCGTCCGCGAGGATAGGGCAAGTGCAGCAGAAAGCAAACCGCCTGAATAACAACCTTTTCGGAGGGTGTTATGAGGCGAAGTCGGTAACGACTTCCCAGGTAAGGGTGAAACGGTGCGGTAAGAGCGCACCAGCGATTCAGGCAACTGAGTCGGCTGGGTAAACCCCATCGGGAGCAAGGTTAAGCAGAAGGGAGTGTGTTTTCGGATGCACACGATTCGGTTCGGATCGTTTGACCTTCGGGTCAGCTGCTGGAGGTGTCGAGTAATCGACATCGTAGAAAAATGGACGCCCGTGGCAGGCAACTGTCGCTGACAAAACCCGGCTTATCGGCGATCTGCAGACAGCTCTTTTTATGAAGTCGGCCAGGATGCTTTGACTTTGCCTGACAAGTCGTAACGATTATTTCAAAGTTTGAAATCCCCTGGACAAACTGGACTGCTCTGTTTTAATGTTTGAAGAATACGAACAGGAAGCACATTTCCGACGCATGTGGGACGCTGTTCGCATCGAACGTCGCGTAACGTACTCACTGTTTACGTTTGGCGATTCCGATTTGCCGTATTACCTGGTGACTCCTCAGACAGGTGATGAGGACACCGTGCGCATTCGCCGCGGCCAGGTGACGATCAGCCGTGCTCGCATCATTACTCCGGACAACATGCGTCCAGAGTTTCGAGACTTCTTTGAAGAACACGAAGAACATGGCTTTGCCGATTTCCTGATGGCCCGAGCTGCTGCGTTTTCGAACCTGAAGCTCAGCAATCATCTTGGTTCAGAGAAGATCGTGACTGACACGATCGAAGAGGCAATTGATCGGTTGAATCAGCAATTGGACTCTGAAGAAGAAGATCACGTGGCGATTCTGTCAGCTCCGGCGGGCCTGGCTGGTGTCGCATTGCTGAAGTATGCGTCCGAGCGGATCTCAGACAGTGCCCATGACAACCTGACCGAACTCCGAGAACGTGGTCTGCTGCCATAGTGGTTTGGCGAGTCCAGTGAGCCGCACGCCCTAACGTCGGCCCTTGCCAGGAAACCGATCGAGAAATGAGGCTCACAAGAACGCAAAGCGGGGTGGTAAAAACCACCGCAGCACTTCGGCAATTCCAGCGTTTTGGCTGCCCTCCCTTCGCTCTATCTTACGCAGCTTTTTTGGGCGCACTCCGTTCCCTGAACAACTCTCAGAATCGCTCTGGCAGTGAATTGTGGAATCGGTCTATAAACCCATTCGGTAATTTGGCCCACAAACACTCTTGCGCGCAAAATTCGTGCAAGTCGGTCGGTTCGCGGACAAGGGATTCGTCCAAAAACTGGCTAGTGAAGGATGTTTGTGACTTTGAAGATTCCCATCGGAAGGAGTCCGATGTTTATTCTCCGATCAACTACAGCATTTTGTTCTCTGTTTTCGCTTCTCTTGATTGCCGCTACCGGCAACGCGCAGACTGACCGCCCCGGCGCGGACACTGCGGAAGGCCGAGGAGTTCAGCCCGCACAGCAGCCACCCGCACGGCAAGCCGATCCACAATTGTGGAAACTGTTGACTGACTGGGAAAAAGGCAGCGCTGCCATCAAGACTCTTGAAGGCCGGCATCAGCGACGTGTCTACGATGATACTTTTAAGGTCGAGAAACTTGCTCAGGGTGAGTTCTGGTACGCTGGGCCAGACAAAGGCCGGATCGATATTTCGGAGGTCAAGATCACCCCTGAAATGCTGGCGGGCCGTAATGATCCCAACGCAAAAGTAGAACGTGACGAAAACGGTAAAGCTTACGAGTTGAAGTCCGACACGCAACGTCGCTGGATCTGTGACGGGGTCAAGCTGTTCGACATCGATGACGAACGGACAGAAGCTCGAATCATAAATCTGCCTCCGGAAGATCGCGGAGCGAATATCATGAACACGCCACTGCCGTTCCTGTTCGGGATGCCGCCGGACGACGCGTTGAAGCGTTATGACATCAAGATCGATGACATCAATGACAAGGCGAATCCGCCTTATGCTCTGCTCACGATCTATCCGCGATGGCCGGGAGACGCTGTGAACTACAAGAAGGCCCAGGTTTATCTGAATACCGAAAACTATCTACCGATCGCCGTGAAGCTGATCGACCCGGCAGAGACAAAACGAACCGTGTATTCGTTCTTCGATCCGAAGATTAATAAACGGTGGGCGAATCCACTGGCCAAAGATTTTTGGATCCCGAATCTTCGTGGTTATCAGGTTAATGTGGTCGAACATGGACAACAGCCAATCGCGAAAGATCAACAGCCTGCTGGTGTTCCAGTGGTCCCAAACGTCGTCGGTGTGGCGCACAACAAGGCTGTCGAAATACTGATTAAAGCGGGAATTCCAGAGGGGAATATCCGCAAGCTAAAGGCGGGGCCCGCTCCACGAGCAGACCTGACGTTTTTGGTCAGCCGCCAAAGTCCCGCAAACGGGGCTCCCGTGAACGGCCAGACGAAGGTCGATCTGTTTATCTTTACAGAACCTGCTCAGGCGGCAAATGGTGCCGGTCCAGCGAATGTTGTGCAGCCCGTCAATGGTGTTCGACCCACGAGTTCGCGAGTGGCCAAGCCGACACAATAAACTCCCTATCTTACCGGACCATAACCCCGAAGTTCGGACTGAATCGACTGTTCTGATTTTGCCGATGGTATCTCTGCGGAGGCAACACATCTCATTGACGGTGTGTTTTGCATTCAGACCACTCGGTTATCGCAGAGAATGACTCATGGAAGAACAGCAAACTGTCTCAATCGGTTCTGAAAAACCGAACATCAAAAGCCGTCTGGGTCGGGGCCTCAACGCCCTGCTGGGCAGCAGTTCTGACGCTGGCGTGCCAGCTGCCGGAATCAAACTGCATTCGCCCGAACAGGACGAAATCAGTGTCGAGCTGATCGAACGCAACCCGTTTCAACCGCGTCGTGAATTCGATCAGCGAGCGATCGACGAGCTTGCGGAAAGCGTTCGCAAGCATGGGGTGCTGCAACCATTATTGGTTCGACCCAAAGGTGATGGCTATGAGCTGATTGCTGGCGAACGCCGTTGGCGTGCTTCACGTCAGGTCGGTCTGGAAACCGTGCCGTGCCGCGTCGTACAGCTGGATGATCGGCAGGTCTGTGAAGCCGCCATCGAAGAGAACCTGAAACGCGAAGACCTGAATGTCATTGAAAAGGCAGTTGCGTTCAAAGACTATCTGGCAAACTTCGGCGGCACGATCGAAGATCTCGCTCGTCAGCTTAGTATGAATCGCTCCACAATCAGCAACATGCTGAGACTGCTGGAACTTCCTGAAGCTGTGCAGACCGCCGTGCGTCAGGACCGGATCTCCGGCGGACATGCTCGAGCTCTGCTGCCATTGTCGGTTGATCAGCAGGCAGAGCTTGCAGCACAGATCGAAAAACAGCAGCTGTCCGTTCGCAAGACGGAAGAGGCGGTTCGAGAACTTCTAAAACCGTCGGGCGAAGGTTCTGCGGCGAAGGCTGCGAAAAACGAAAAACCCGATTTGACGCCACACGTGCTGGGGCTGCAGGACAACCTGCGAGAACAATACGCGGCGAAGGTTGAGATCAAACTCAAAAAGGCAAACGCTGGACAGTTTGTGATTCACTTTTCGTCGAACGACGACTTCGAGAGAATTCTTGGACAGCTGCGTAAGTCAGCCTGATGTTCCAGGCCGGAATCGAATCCACTGGCACCCCGCGATCAGTCGATCTGCGGGGTGTTTTCGTTTGTGATTTCCTAAGAATGACGGCATCGATTCGTAACTTGCTTGATCTCCTGAGCAAACATACAACAAATTACAAAGTCGCGGACAGGGTTCTTCAGGCAATAGAACTCTGTGACTATACTGGATTGGTACCAGTCAGAATCATTCGCAGCCAACGCGGGACTCCGCGTCCGTCGTAAGCGATCAGAATGGATAGCGAAGACGTCGCAGATTCACCAGACGATGACATTGCCACAGGCAATCCGTCTGACGCTGCGCACAGTGATCCGGCTGCGGAATCGGAGTTGCCCACAGCCGAGCCCGAGCCGGACGCGGTTCTGCAGCGAGTCAGGCAACGCACGCAGGGACGTCGTCGTCGCCGCCAACCTCCTGGCTGGATTCTATTGTTGGTGGGTACGGCTGGCAGGGGCCGCAATTTTCTTTCGCAGTCTGCTCCGGCATGGTTTATCAATCACCGGGAAGAAATCGTTAGCTACGTTGCCAGTTTGATTGTCTTAGGGATTGTGTGTCTGTTGATGGCGTTGTGGGTTCTGCCACCGGCGGAGCGTTTGCAGTTTTTCGATCTGCTGGTGACTCACCGGGAAGACTTCAACGAACCGCTGGAAGCGCTTGAGGTTGCGGAGTTTGTTCAGCCGGAAGCAATCGTCGAGCTGGAAATCAACAGCACGTTGATGCAGCTGGATTCAGAATTCAAGGGTGGCGATACTGCCGCAGAACAGCCAGCCATTGAAGACAACCAGACGAGTGTGATTGTGAAGCCGACCGATGCTCAAGTCGCACAGGTTCTGAAGCAGGGGGAGTTTGGTGGTCGCTCAGAAGCCGGTCGACAGGTGTCTCTTAGCTTGTACGGCGGCACGGTCGACAGCGAGAAATCCGTCGCGTCAGGGTTGCGCTGGCTGCAGAGCATTCAACGGAAAGATGGTTCGTGGAATTTTTCACAACCCGGACCAGGTGCCAAAGCCGGCAGCTTTCGTCGTACAGAAGTCGGCGCCACAGCAATGGCGTTGTTGTGCTTTTTGGGCGGCGGACATACGCATGCCGTTGACGGCCCCTACCGGGACACGGTTCAACAGGGTCTGGCCTATATCGGCAAGCAGGCGGTCATCAATCAGGGGGCTGCCGATCTGCGGGGAAGCTTCGAAGGCAATTCGGGAATGTATGTTCACGGCCTGGCAACGATCTGCATCAGCGAAGCTCACGCTCTGGATCACCGTGACAAAGATCTGAAGAAGCTGACCGAAATGGCGATCAATTTTATCGAGTTGGCTCAGGATCCCGTTGACGGCGGCTGGCGATACAAGCCTCGAGATGACGTTGGAGACACATCCGTCGTCGGGTGGCAGGTCATGGCGATTCAGAGTGCCAAGTCGGGTACCGTGCGGATTTCGAATAAGTCTCTGCAGAAAGCCCGAACGTTTCTAAAGAGTGTTCAGGTGGATGAAATCGGGTCGTCTTATGCTTATGTCCCGAACAAGCTCAACGCCAAAAATTCTATGACAGCCGTGGCTTTGCTGTGTCGCATGTATATGGGTTGGAGGAAGGACAACCCCGGCCTGCTGAAAGGCGTCAACCATCTGTCAGCGGTTGGGCCCAGTCGCAGTGACATTTACTACAATTACTATGCGACTCAGGTGTTGCATCATTGGGGTGGCGACCTGTGGGAAAAATGGAACGGCGTCATGCGAGAACAGTTGGTGCGGACGCAGGTCAAAGAGGGTCCAGCCGCCGGAAGCTGGGCTCCCACGGATTCTCATGGCGCCCGAGGCGGGCAGATTTATCAGACAACTCTCAGTGTTTTGTCGCTGGAAGTCTATTACCGGCACCTGCCGATGTACCGCAAGCTGCCGGAAGATCCTGCCGATCCGACGCAAGTTAGCGCGACTCGATGAAATCTGGTTGCCATAATTCCCAACAAACCGAACACTCCGTACGTATATTCAGGAAATGTGTGATGTGTGGTCTGGAGAATCAGCGGGCACTCACTAAATTGCGGGCATGCGGGTTCGACAGGAAAACGTTGATCCAGCGGTCAGATCCTCAATAATTCGATGCTACAAACACAGGCCCGGACTCCGGAAAGAACAACATGATTCAACGTACGACAACTTACGCTTCAGCTCTTGCCCTGACAATTTTCATTTGCGGCTGCCAGGAGCCTGACGGCGGCGTAACTGCTCCTCCCGTGATGGTGGAAGATCACGAGGGCCATAATCACGGTGAAGCGGGCCATCCGGAAACCCTGGGCGAAGCTCTGCACCAGTTGACGGAGTTGCGTGACACCGTTCGAGACGCGTTTGCCAAAAACGATTCCGAAGCCGCTCACGGTCCGCTGCACGACGTTGGTCATCTGATCGACGAGGTTGCGGAACTTGCCGAGAAGGCGGGTTTGTCTGAAGAGGCGAATGCTGCGATTGTCAGCAACTGCGAAGTGCTGATGGATTCATTTGGTGCTGTCGATAAGAAAATGCACAGCGAAGACGAAGGTTCGGATTACAGCGAAGTGTCTGAGCAGATCGATGCGGCACTGGCGGCGATTATGGCTGCTGCCGGGCCCGCTGGCGAACATCATGATCACGAAGATGGGCATGATGATCACGACGGCCATGCAGAACACGCGGACGGTGATCACGATCACAAAGAAGACGCGAAAAAAGAGTAACGTATGAATGTGTTTCGAGCATACTGTCGGTCGGCCATAATCCCGCTGTTTTTAGTGGCGGCGGGTTGCGGCGAACCTGTTGACCCGCGCGTTGCCGCATTGCAGAAGCAGTTTGTGCTGGCCACAGCGCCCTCAGGTGAGCGAACGGTCAGCAGTATTCGGAACGAATTTCTCGAATCCGAAGATTCGAGTCCGGCGCCCGCGGAAATCGATGTCGTGATTCGGGGACGAATCAACGCTGGTGAGCTTCCTCCATGGGAATCCGGCAAGACAGCATTTGTGCTCACTGATGCGACGGGGCATTCCGAAGGGGATGGGCATGATCCTCATACGTGTCCCTTTTGTAGTCGCAAAATCGAAGATTACGTCGTTCAGGTCAGTTTCCGTGACGCAGCCGGCAAGCTTATTGAAATCGACAGCCGCGAAGCTTTTGGGCTTCAGGAACAGCAGCTTCTGGTTATCACGGGCAAGGCACGTATAGAAGACAAAGTGCTGAAGGTGGACGCCACCGGCCTATACTTCGTAAAGCCGGGTGTGGCCCCAAATTCTGCTGACGAACCTTCCGAAGAGGCAATCGACAACCCCGGACAGTAATCGCAGGTCGCTCTCCCGGTCACAATCGGTGGTTGGGTTCCACATTGCCAACACCGTCTTTCAATAACAGCGCTGTTATGGGGGGAACGGTGAAGCTTAGTCTACTTCCGACCATGAGCCCGGCCATCCTTGAACGGCTCTATTGAATTCGAATGTTGGCTCGTGGCAGTACCTTCCGCAGGAATTCGGCACCGTTGTTGCTGACCTTTGTTCCATGAAGCTGCAAGTCCTGCAAGTGTCTGTGTTGTACCAGTTGCTTTGCTCCTTCGTCCGTGATTTGGCACTTTGACAGATCAAGTTGATAGAGCTTTGTCATTTTTGCCAGGTGTTGTATCGCATCGTCGGTGAAATTCTCGCTGGGGATCTCCAGCCACTGCATAGACGTCAATTTGGCGAGATGTCGAAGTCCATCATCCGTCGCTTGATTGCGATAGAGCCGCAGCATGCTCAGATTCTTCAGGTCGGCAAGATGTGCAAGCCCTGCATCCGTTACGTTGGGACAGTTACCGGCATAAAGTCGGTTGAGTCGTTTCGCGTTTGATAGGTGGCGGAGCATTTCGTCGTCCAGGTCAATGTCGTTGCCCGCGAAAGCTTCCAGGTCTTTCAGTTGGCTGATTGGCTCAAAGTGGTCCGCCGAAAATCCACGTCTCCCAATATTGAACGAAGTACGAATGGACAGCCTGCGAAGATCAGTGAGGCGTCCAAAGACTTCGAAAACTGTCAGGTCAGTCTCGTCGCAATCGATTTCCAGGTCGCGAAGGTCAGGAAGCGTTTCCAAAACCGTCAAGTGCCTGCTGTTGCCATCCGTGCCAATCGCCAACTCAGAAACGCCGGCAATTCCGTCCAGTAAATGAAGATCTGAAGCCGCCAAATTACGAACATTGATTCGATTTAGCTGCTGCACATCTTTCAATGTCGGCCTGTCTTTGACACCTGAAGTTACCCTGCCAAACTTCAAAACAGCCCCACGCTGTTGTAGTGTTTCGACGCGTTTGGCAAGATCGGCGTTCTCCGGGCGAAGCAACAGTGTCCCGGTCGGCGTACGGAACACATAGCTGGGTTCCGCAGAAACTGGTTCATGTTTTTCCTCTGCCGCACGAGACACCGAAGAGTCCACGGATGCACTTGTCGGGATTTGTTTCCAAAGAGAGACCTGACGGAACGTGGCCGTTCGAAACGGTCGACTTTCGAGTCGATATGCCGTGACGACTTTCGGCAGGTCCTTTGAAACGATCATGCGAACGTTCCGGCTTCCGGCGGTCAGTAAATGTGTCTGCCGCTTGCCCGACTCACCTTCAAGAACAAGGCGATAGTTCATTGCTTCGTCTTCGCTAAAAACGAGATGCACAGAGTCATAGCCGCTCGTGTTGTTCTTCCTCAAAAAGACATAGGTCTCTGAGATTTCAACGTCCTTCTGTGTACTTGCCCAGCGGAAGTACTCAGACGGTGGATCGTATGGCACGTCTTTCACTGCCAGTTTTTCACCAACAGCTTCCCAGGGGCCCCACGCGACTCGAACCGTTGAGTCTACTTTGTCGGTGAAGGAATCTACTTTCAATCCCTGGGTAATAAGGATTTCAGTCCTGCCACTCGGCGATTCCGACTTTTTCGACTGAGTGAATCGGCATCCACGTGTTGAGATGCTGATGGCAGCATCGTCTGCATCCCCTGGCACGTCGATCCTCCACGCCACTTCCAGAAAGGATTCGTTGTCATCAGCTGCTGCCTTCATCTGCGCAAACCATGGTTTGCGCCGGTCAAAACTAGTGCTGCCGTCTGGATACCACCACGGTTCTGGTTCACTGTAGTCCGTGATTCCAATGAGTTCAGCGTAACTCCCGTTTTTGTCCAGTGGTGCTCGCCACTTCGTGGGCGGAATGGAACTGAGAAGTGACAGCGGATGTGACTCGATTCCGAAATCGATCAGTTGTTTTCGACCATCGGGGTATTCAATTTCGGCAGTCACGCGGGATTGCCTATCGGATTCCAGTGAAACATTATGGAAGACGATCGCAACGCCTGGCATCCGCTGCTGAACAAAGTATTTCATTGGACGTTCGTCACGACGTTCAAAGTCAGCGGTAAGCAATGTTGGAGGCACGGTCGATTTGCTGACGGACATTTTCAGCGCGTCCAGAAATTTATGTTCAAGGTTCGCGGAACGAATTCGAACAACGTTTTCGTCTTCCACGACAAACGGCAGCGATACCTCGACGTGCCTGGGCTTGCTTCGATTAACAACGATCGGTTTCATCAGGACACCATTCTGATGCCCGCCTCCACCATCGAACTTTGCCAGCGTCGTCCAGACTGGTGAGGTGACAATGAGACGCACATCCGTCGTAGTGGCATTCTTTGGAAGTTTGACCGTAGCGGAACTCACAAACTCCACGGAATGCGTCTTCTCATTTGCATTCGCAAGATTTCGGCTGATACCGGATTCGCCAACTTCGAACCTGAGCGAGAATCCGGTTGGCAGGCTTCCTCGTGCGATTAAACGACGAAGACGTTCGCCAGCGTTTGCTGCAACATTCTTTTCCTGCTGACTTATCGAAAACTGTTCGTCGGTCGCGTCGCCGTTTTGTTTCCAGAACGTTTCACCGGCCGAGTCCGACACTGCTGTCAGCTCCACGAACAGGCTGTCTCCAAATCGTATGCGTGTTTTGTCGCTGACTTCAGGCTCTTCCACATCGGCTGCTGAGGCATCGCCCATTCGGCCAAGAATCACGGTTGCTGCGAGAGCAGTGACCGAAGCGAACCGCAAAAGTTCTGCTGGCAGTTTTCTGGTCATAGAATGCAGTCCACGCGTTCAATGTGTTTATTTTCGCTTCCGGTGCATGCAGTACTTTGCAAAATCCCACAGGCCAGAGAAGCGGTAATTGCGATCAACGTAATGTTCGATGACGTAGAACGCAAAGTAGTAGAATCGGCAAAAGCTCCACACAGTGAGACTTAGCAGGCATGCTGTGTACCAGGTTGGTGACTCGGCCAGCAACAAGCCTGCT
>CALFOL010000411.1 GCA_937919915.1 uncultured Planctomycetaceae bacterium | reverse complement strand
CCGGGTGGTTCGCGGCGGCAGCTGGCTCAACGCCGCTGGCGGCTGCCGGTCGGCGAACCGTAGCTGGCTTTCGCCGTCGAGCCGCAGCAACTGCCTGGGCTTTCGTGTGGTCCGCAGTTCCGTCAAGTAGCGGCGGAGCCGCGACCGGAGTTACCGGAACGGAAGCGAAGGGATTCCAGTGCCTAATCACAAAACGTTGCCCCTCAAATTCGAATTGGATTCAGACACCGGAGTTGTCGCGCTGATCTCCCGTGGCTGAAGTCGTCCCCTGAATCGTGCTTCGCGTGCTCAGGGGGACGTGAGGCAGAAACATCTTTATAGAATCATCATTTTTGCGTATTGACGCGAAACATGGCGAGCGTAAAATGTCATGGGCACTATCGTTCCCCTTGGATGGAAGCAATGGTAAAGAAGAAAAACGCATCGAACCGGGGAGGAAGGCCACCGAAGCCACCCGGTGAAAAGTATCTGACCCCGGCACGACAACTCGGGCGGGTCTGTGATGAGGACTGGGAGTTGCTTCAGACTGCGGCTGCGAAGACGGGAAAGTCATTCACTGGGTGGGCTGTTGAAATTCTACTGAGGAATGCGAAACGGCAGTTGAAGGATTAAAACACAGGCAGGATAGGCTCTGCAGGCCGAACTCCGGAACCATCGCCGGTTTCCCGCTCTGTTTTCTCGATGGCACTCTGATGGAAGGTGAACAACGTGGCATCAGTATCCACAGGTAAAGACGGACGCAAGCAACTGCAGTTCGTAGCGCTCGACGGGAAACGGAAATCGTTGTACCTCGGCGACGTCAGCAAAGAGTTCGCCCGCGACATGGGGAAGCACATCGACCATCTGGTCAGATGCCGCCGAACAGATGAAGAACCGAAGCGGTCAACTCAATCTTGGATGCAGGACGTGCTGCCCAGCTGGAAGAACGTTTCGGCCAAGCTGAACGAACTGGACATCCTGAATACCGACCACAAGCCGGATGAGATCTTCGCAGACTTCGTAGAGCACTACATCAGTACCCGGCGCGACGTAAAACCGGGAACAACCAAAACGTGGTCTCAGGCTTCACAGAAGGTTCGCACGTTCTTCGGCCGGCGTTCCATCAAGTCGCTAACGAAAGGCGACGGCAAAGACTTCCTGCGATGGCTGAAGACGCCAAAGGATCAGGGAGGGGCAGGGCACAAAGGAGAGACGCCATCGAAGCATCTGGGACACGTCAGGGGCTTTCTGAACGAAGCTGTCGACGCTGAGATCATCGCAGTCAATCCATTCCGGAAAGTCACAGCACAACGAACGCCACAAGCTGGACGGAAACGCATGATTGACACTCAGGACATCCTGAGAGTGATCGCAGTGGCACCGGATGCAGAAATGAAGGCAATCATTGCTCTATCCTTCTGGGGCGGTCTCAGGACACCGTCAGAGCATTACGTCCTGAAGTGGAATGCCATTCGATGGGATGAAGACATGATGACAATACTGGCGCCAAAGACCGAGGGGAAAGGCAAGGTGTCACGTGAGACGCCGTTGTTCCCTGAGCTTCTGCCTTACCTTCTTGATCTGCACGAAGTGTCGAAACACACCGGGCCGGACGACTTCGTGATTCAGAAACGCCGGACACAGAGTGAGGCAAATCTACGCGGCAGAATGTATCGCCTTTGCATCAAAGCTGGCGTCGAGAGGTGGCCCAAGATCTTCCAGAACCTGAGATCGACTCGGCAGACGATTCTGGAGCAGTTCTATCCACGTGGGACGGTCTGCGAATGGATGGGCAACACTGAAGACGTGGCGGAGGCTCACTACATCCAGGAGCAGAAGGAATTCCGGCAAGTGGCGGCAATGAAGGCGACCACGGAAACCGAGATTGCGCACGACTCCCAGGGTGACTCAAGATGTACCACTGACACAAAACGCGAAAAAGTAGTGCAGAATGTAGTGCAGAAAACTAAAGAACTGGCCAGAACACGACAGAAAGCCAATGTTTCGGGTGCCGCCCGAATTGGCTGAAAACGTTGCTGTTTCCTGCCCGTCTCCCTGTATTTCTGCTGTCTTCCGTGACATCGGCGCATAAAAAAGCGGAAGTGGATGGGAATCGAACCCACCAGGCACGCGTTAACGCACCTCAACGGTTTTGAAGACCGCGACAATCACCAGATTGCAATCACTTCCGAAATTAGACACATGTCCAACAAACTCGAGTCTACTGCAACAGTCTACTAAATCGTACCATCAAGACCGTTTCTCCTGGCAGTTTTGCTCAGTGAAACTGACAGCATCACGATCCGTATTACAGGATTCCGTGTTTACGGAACACTTCGGCAACAGGGACGCCTTTCGCCAGTTTTTCGCGGCCGTGTTTTCACCGGCGAGTTTGATGGCTTCTTCGGCGATCTCTAATGGAATGATCACGACGCCATCTATGTTGCCCAAAATGTAGTCGCCGTTTTTTGTCCTGACGCCGTCAATCTTGATCGGTCCGCCAATGCTGGTGACGTCCAGGCGGCCGAGGCTATCGGCGGGGGTTGCTCGGGTTGCTCCGGTACCGAAGACCGGAAAGTTCATTTTGTGCAATGCCCACAAGTCGCGGCTGCAAGCACTTATCACTGTGCGCCAATCCAGATGAGCGAAGAAACGCTATCGGTCGTTCAATTGGTGAGGCAATGCGGCGGGAATCCGCTAACATCTCCAGATCAAATCAATGCCGAGTCAATCAGGCTCAGAGAGACAAGTTATGAAACGCCGTAGAATTCTTCAGGCTGGGCTGGGACTGGCTTTGGGAACGCCCCTCTTCGCAGCCGTCAAAGAAAACAAACTGGACCTCGCAGCGGAAGTGTTGCAGATCGCGTCGGATTCCGGCCAGGTAGAATCCTCTGCGTTGTATGTTCGTCGCAAAGATGAAGTGTTCGCAAAATCTTTCGGCCGCGCGACATCTGTTGATGCAAGCTTTCTGTTGGCATCGATTTCCAAGCCAATTTCCGTCGCCGCGATCATGACGTTGTTCGACGCGGGAGAGTTCAAGCTTGATGATCCCGTCCGAAAGTTTCTTCCCGAGTTCCGCGGTGATGGACGTGACACAATCACGATGCGTCAGCTGTTCACGCATAACTCAGGACTACCGGATCAGTTGCCGGAAAACGCTCGTCTTCGAGCTGCCCATTCGCCCCTGTCAGAATTCGTGACCGCTGCGATTCGTACTCCGTTGTTGTTCGCTGCTGGTTCGAAATACAGCTATTCCAGCATGGCGATTCTGCTCGCCGCCGAAGTGGCACAACGAATTTTCGGTCAGCCGATTGCCACGCTGGTCGATGACACAGTTTGCAAGCCGTTGCGGTTGAAACACACCGCTCTCGGTATCGGAGATTTGGACAGAGAATCGTTGGTTCGGTGCCAGCTGGAAAACGCGGCTCCGGAATCCGGTTCCGGAAATGCGGAAACAAAGAGCTGGGATTGGAACAGCGATTATTGGCGCAAGCTGGGTGTGCCGTGGGGAGGAGCTCACGGATCGGCTGGCGACGTCGCGCAGTTCCTCGACACCTTCCTGCACCCGTCTGGAAAGGTGTTGCAACCAGAAACCGCGAATCTGATGATCAGGAATCACAATCGGAAGAATATGCGTCCCCGTGGATTGGGTTTCGATCTCGGAAGTCCTTTGAACGGGCCGGCGCGGGACACGGTCTTCGGCCATACCGGATCGACAGGTACGTTGTGCTGGGCTGACCCAATGTCTGATTCCGTCTGCGTCGTTCTCACAACACTGCCTGGACGCGCCGCAGAACCACATCCCCGGAATGTCACGTCGAAACATGTCGCCGAGGCGGTTGGTTAGCATCGGGCAGGAAATTACGCTCGTGTGCGATGGGAGGTCAGAGAACTTTCGTTCATCGGGGACAGCGTTCGAATCGCTACCCTTCCAGTGCCGAGCGTGTTCGCGTCACAAGCTGACTGTCCGGATCGCCGCTTCCTTTGAGATTGAACACCGCCGACGCCAGGAAACGATCTCGCCACGCCGCGCTCACATGACCATAGTCTTCAAGAACCGCCGAACTGAATTTGTAATCGTGTGCGTCACGTCCTTTAAGAAACAACGTCTGCCTTGCTGCATCAACGAAATCACGTCCATGGCCACCCGCCGACAAAAAACCGTGCACCTTCTCAGCGGCTTTCATCCTGTTCGAAGAAATTTCAGACAGAATCTCGGCCAACGGCTGTTCTTTGTCTTCCGGAACAGTTGATTGCAGAGAAACAATGGACTGCTCACCAAGCTTTCCGCGTCCTTTTGCAGATTCGCGAAACATCGGGGTAAACGAGCACGCCTGAAGAAGCAGCTGCTGACGCAGATCGTTGTCGGCCGTGTTTTGCCACAGGTAATGCATCGCATTGGCGGTTGTGAGACCATGAATTCCGATAATTCCAGGCTGCTGCATCAGCAGTTCGCCGGCACCCAGAAAAACGCCGTCCCAAACAGATTGTGGAGCGACACCGCGAGACAAAGCGTCCGCCGCCGTCTTCGCGGCAGCCAATGGCGAGTCCATTCGAAACACGTCGATCAGATTTGTTGGCACACCATCATCAACTCTCCCGATAAGCCAGTTCTCCGGAAGGCGTTCGAGCAATTCGGCGTTCTGGCGCCATGGTCGATCTGCATCAAGGTCGCTGGCTGCCGGATTTGCCTCCCCGGAATGATTCAGCATCGCAAACGTCAGCGACCGGAGAACAGGTTCAGAAAACTGCCAACCGATCACCTGCAGCGTGCGCCACGCATTGGCCAGATAAATGGCCTTATGCCCGATCGAGCGAAAATCCCGCGCGGCGTATCTCGCGAACAGATTGAAGACCTCGGTGGCTCCGACCGTTCGAACCAGGCCGGCTGTTGCAACATCTGCTTTCTCCACGTCCCAGTTGTCCATCGCTTCGATGAACAAAGAGCGAGAACTCCGCGCATCCGGAACCAGCGATTTGTTGACGGGCTTCATTCGCCAGCCGCTGCTTTTCTTCTCATCGGCCTGAGACGATTTGAAGTAATCCAGCGCCCAGAAGATCGGCAGCCATCGATCACTGTCTGGACCGGAGAGACTCGCGAGGTGGCACGCGTTGACCACCAGTACACAGTGAAACTTGAATCCGACGGACGGTCGAGGCTGAACGTTG
Source organism: uncultured Planctomycetaceae bacterium (assembly GCA_937919915.1). GTDB lineage: Bacteria > Planctomycetota > Planctomycetia > Planctomycetales > Planctomycetaceae > Fuerstiella. Next base: position 9,991 of record CALFOL010000411.1, on the reverse strand, counting down.
CGAATTCCTGCCAGCAACAGAGCCGCTAAGACCTCGCGATAGGAACGGCCCTGGCGAATTTGTTCCGCAACGCGTTCAAGCAACTTGTCGCGCGACGACTCTTCGATGAGCTGCACGAGCGGTTCAATGTTCTCGTCGAACTGAACCAGCTCCGGCTTCAAATTCGCCTCATCCGCGGAAACGTGCGGCAGGCGAGACAAGAATGCCAGGCCGCCTGTGATCGCGGCAACGCCGCGGGCGGAATTCCGGACAAAGGTTCGTCGTGTTGTTTCTTTGGGCATCACTCACCTCCATTATGAATGGACAACGGAATCCTCCACGATACCGTTGACGCTGCACTCAGAGCGAGCAACCCCGCAAAAAACGGTAACAGTTCAAGGATGAATCAGCCGTAGTCGCGTTTCTCTGATACTCGACGAGCGTTGATTCACCCCGCAAGCCACGACCAAGGTCAACCATATCTGACGCCGACGTCCAGCGCTCCAGCAGGTTTTGGAAAAACCTGCCGACGGCTGTGAGCGACTGCGATAAAGGTTCCTGCTTGTCCGTTGCACCAGTGCGCCGTGGCATTAAGTCTCCCGTTACTCTATGGAACAGGACTCAAACCGACGCTGTGATTTGTCACAAAATTCCATGTCGACGGAAAACTTCCGCAACAGGAACTCCCTTCGCCAGTTCTGCGCGGACCGTGTTTTCGCCGGCGACTTTTTCGTTGGCGAGCCTGATTGCTTCTTCGGCGATTTCTGAGGGGATGATGACGACGCCGTCGATGTCGCCCAGGATGTAGTCGCCGTTTTTTGTCGTGACGCCGTCGATCGTGATCGGTTCACCAATGCTGACGACGTCGAGGCGGCCGAGGCTGTCAGCGGGCATTGCTCCCGTACCGAAGACCGGAAAATTCATTTGATTCAACGCCCACAGGTCGCGACTGCAAGCGCTCATCACGATGCCTCGCACGCCTTTGGCCATGCAAGCTGTGCTGAGTAACTCACCCCAGAAGGCACTTTCCTGGTTGTGGCCGGTATCGACGACGAACACGTCTCCGGCCTGCATCGTGTCGATGGCTTCCATTTCGAGCTTGTACGGCTCAGCGGGAATCTCACTGATCGCCGCTCCCTGAGCCGTGAAGACTCGACCGGACACGCGTTCCACTGGAGTCAGCGCGTGAATTTTAGAACTCAGAATCTGATTGCGGTATCCCATTTTGTCCAGCACATCGGCAACGACAGCGCTATACAGGGTTTCGAGAGCTGGAATGAGGGACATACGCTTGACTCCGGAGGAAGGATCGCCAACAACTGCTTTAGTTCGTTCGTTTCACCCGACGCCATCGGCGAGGCTGCATGGGAGAGTCTCGCCGATGGCGTCGGGTTGAACGTCGATTCATACATGAGTGCATGATTATAGACCAACTTTACGGGACATGGCATGGTGACGCGAATTGGGATTATCGCTTTTCTTCACGAATCGAATACCTTTTCGTCCCAGCCGGCGACTCTGGAGTCGTTCAGGCAAAATTTGTTGCTCACTGGCCAAGCGATTCGCACGGCACTGCAGGATTCTCACCATGAAGTCGGTGGATTCTTTGCCGGACTGAAAGCCGCTGGCGCTGAAGCCGTTCCGTTGTTTGCCGCTCGAGCGCTGCCTTCGGGGACCATTCGCAAAGCCGATTTCGACGAGTTGGTTTCTTGCCTGCTGCAAACGGTGAAGGAGGCGGGGCGGCTGGACGGTTTCCTGGTGGCACCTCATGGCGCGACGGTCAGCGAAGAATATCCGGACGCCGATGGGTACTGGTTACACGCATTGCGACAAGCAGTAGGCTCGGACGTGCCGATCATTGGAACACTGGATGCTCATGCCAATCTTTCGCCGCTAATGGTCGAAAGCTGTAATGCGTTGATCGCGTACCGCACGAATCCGCATCTCGACCAGCGAGATCGCGGAATCGAAGCGGCGGAGTTGATACTGAAAACCGTTCGAAACGAGATCAAACCTGTCATGGCGGCAGCGTTTCCTCCGATAGCGATCAGCATCGAACGGCAGTGCACAGATGAAAGTCACCTGAAGCCGCTATACGAAACGGCGAACGAACAACTGGCTGTCGACGGTGTGCTGTCAAACAGTATCCTGCTTGGGTTCCCGTACGCCGATGTCGCCGAGATGGGATCGTCGGTTGTTGTCGTCGCTGACGGTGATCAAGCGTTTGCTGATCGGATGGTAAACGACCTTGCGACAAAGATGTGGAACATGCGGCACAATTTTGACGGCGACTTGACGACAGTCGCAGAAGCGATTGACGAATGTCGCCAGTCGTCGCAGCGAATCGGTCTGCTGGACATGGGTGACAATGTCGGAGGCGGAAGCTCTGCTGATGGAACGGAATTGCTGGCGGCCATACATGACGCTGGCCTCGGCCCTGCGTTCGGCTGCATCTACGATCCGTCGGCCGTTTTGGCGTGTCAGGAAGCTGGCGTTGGCAGTGGGATTCGACTGGAAGTCGGCGGAAAGACGGATGACGTGCATGGCGCGCCGATCAGCGTGGACCTGACCGTAAAGTCGTTCCATGACGGAGTCTTCTCTGAAGCACAGCCGAGACATGGTGGCATAACTGAGTTCGATCAGGGACTGACCGCGATTTGCGAAACGTCGGCTGGATTGACCCTGATGTTGACATCAAAACGAATGGTGCCGTTTAGCCTGCAGCAGTTGAAGAGTTGCGGACTTGATCCTGCGGAGTTTCAGGTTTTGGTCGCGAAAGGAGTCAACGCTCCGATCGCCGCCTACCGCGAAGTGTGTGAAAAATTCATTCGAGTCAATACAGCGGGCTCGACGTGTGCCGATATGAAGCAGCTTGAGTATCATCATCGGCGGCGTCCGATGTTTCCGTTTGAACGTGAGACTGAATACAAAGAGAGTACACAATGAGTATTTGGCGATGGGCAGATTTGATCGAATCCGTTCCGGAAGAATCGCGTTTGACTCTTGGCGAAGGTGACACGCCTGTGGTCAGGACGCGTCGCATTGGTCCACAAGCGGGTCTACCAAATTTGTACCTGAAGCTGGAACACGGGAACGCCAGCGGTTCGTACAAAGATCGGTTCGCCTTCAGCGCGATTTCACACATGGTTGCCAACGGCCAGACGAAATGCATCGCCACGTCCAGCGGCAATACCGGGGCCGCTTTGGCAGCCTACTGTGCGGCGGCGGGCATTGAATGCCATATCGCTTTGGTCGAAGGCGCGCCCCTTGGCAAGATGAGTCAGATGATGGCCTACGGTGCAAAGATCGCCCGCATTCGCGAGTTTGGTACGGACGCCGCGATTACGATTGACGTGTTCGAACGACTCAAACGCTTAGGTGACCGTCCCGATTCCGCTCTGCAAATCAGCGGGTTCGTCTATAGCCCGCTGGGGATGTCGGGCGTACGGACGATGGCGTTTGAACTGGCCGAGCAACTGCCTGAAGGAATTGATCATGTCTTCTGCCCGGCTGGTGGTGGAGGTCTGTGCGTTGCGATGTCGCAGGGTTTCCAAATGCTGGTTTCCCGAGGTCAGATCGCGCAGCTGCCGGCGGTGGAATGTGTGCAGCCGGAAGGCAACGATACCATCGCCGGTCCACTTCGCGAAGGTGCTGACGAAGCTCGCGAAGTCGTCTGCACCACAAAGGTCAGCGGCTTACAGGTGGCCAGCGTTGTGGATGGGCATTTGGCAGTCGAAGGCTGTCGAGCAACAGGCGGCAACGGGCATTTGGTGAGTGATGCATTTGTCTGGCAGGTGCAAAAACGTCTGGCTCGCGAAGAAGGCATCTTCTGTGAACCCGCTGGAGCCGTGGCACTTGCCGGAGCACTGCAGGCCGCGAAAAATGGTGAGATTGCCGAAGGTGCTACAGTCGTCTGCACGGTAACCGGATCGGGCTTCAAAGACATCGCAGCCGTTGACCGCATGAACAGCGACATGAACTGTCCGTTGTTGGATGCCGCAGCAATCGACGAATGGTAAAGACAGCGGCAGCGGCCGGATCAACCCAAACCCCATCCAACCGGAGCATCGTCGTCGATTCCGATGACGATGCTTTTTCGTTTCAGGTACGCCAGCATGCCTTCCATGCCGAGTTCAACGCCGGTGCCGCTGAGCTTGTGCGGCGAAAGTGAGATTTGCGGATAGCCGGTCAACATCGTGTTCAACCAGCAGATTCCTGTGTCGAGCGCTTTCGAAACACGGAGTCCTCGAGAACCGTCCTTTGTCCACACAGAACCGGACAGGCCGTAGTTGACGGAGTTCGCGATTGAGACGGCTTCCTGTTCGTCTTTGAAGCGAACAACGCTGAGAACCGGGCCGAAGATTTCTTCGTCGTGAACTTTCATTCCGGGCCGAACTCCGGAAAGCAACGTGGGTTGAATCCAATAACCATCGTTGCATGGTGAAGGAATGTCTGCCGTCGAACCGCCACACAGAACGTTACAGTCTGACGTTGCTTCGGAAAGGTAACTCAGCGCGATATCGTATTGGCTGCGTGTGATCATCGGGCCGACTTGCGTGCTTTCATTGCGGGGATTGCCCAACACGATCTTCTGAGCACGCTCGGTCAGCATGGCTTCGAATTCTGCCGCGATCGAAGATTCGACAAGGACTCGAGAACACGAAACGCACAACTGGCCAGCGTTCACAAATCCGCTCAGCAAAGCGGCTTCGGCCGCTCGATCAAGATCCGCGTCGGCGAACACAATCATCGCGTTCTTGCCGCCACATTCCAGGTTGACCATCTTCATCTGATCGGCAGCCGATTTCTGAATGTGCTGACCAACCGCCGTAGAACCAGTGAACGAAATCTTCCGAACATCGGGATGTTCGATAAGAGCCTGCCCGGTTACTGAACCGCTGCCAAGAACGACGTTAACGATGCCAGGTGGAATCCCCGCCTCAACGCACAACTTTGCGAATGCCAGAGTTCCCAGCGGCGTTTCCTGTGCCGGCTTCAGGACGATGGCGTTGCCGGTGGCAATCGCGGGAGCCACCTTTAGCGCCGCATTCACGAAGGGATAATTCCATGGCAGAATGCCTGCGACAACTCCATACGGTTCATACATCTGCATCAGCACTTCGCCGGGCGTGCCTGATTTAATCGAACCTTCGACTTTGTCGGCAGCTCCGGCGTAGAACCGAATGATGGCCGCAGTCAGCGGCAATTCGCCAGCGCGAAGTTGCGAAATCGGTTTTCCTGTATCCAGAAGCTCCGTTTCAACGATGGCCTCACTTTGTTGTTCCATCAGATCGGCAAGCCTCAGCAACAATCCGCCGCGTTCAGCGGCCGACATCTTCTGCCACGGCCGCTGTTGAAATGCGCTCTGGCTGGAGGCGACAATCTTCCCCACGGCGGCTCGGTCGCATTCAGTTTCCTGGCCGAGTGATTCACCGGTGGCTGGATTCGTCACAGTGAAATCAGCCGGCCCGGCGTCCTGCCAGGACTCACCGTCGATGAATGGGGCGAAAGTTGGTTGTGTCATTGAAATCACTCCGATAGTACGTCTCGACTCAGTTTGCGTTGCCGATGTTGGATCAAGTTACTAACGAAGAGCCAAAACTTCCATCGTAAGTTCGGCGCCAGCGACTTCCGCTGCAAGAGCAAAGCCTCAACCGCGCCAGCAAGCGGGGAGCTGGCCTCATACAAATTCACGCCGACGGGGATCCCTGCGCCGATGTCTTTTACTCCATGCCGCCGGCATTCGTCGGCCTTGTCGAAGCGGCTGCCGCCACCGGTGATCCGGTCTATTCACAGGCCGCTGACAGGGTTGCCGAGTTTTTGATTCGTGTTCAGGTGCGTTCGGAAGACCATCCCACGTTGGACGGCGGGTGGTTTCGCGCCTTCGATTATGAAAAGTGGGATGACTGGGGCGGCAACGGCGAAAGCGGCTGGGCAGCGTGGTCGAGCGAGACTGGCTGGGCGCAGTCACACATCTTTGCGGCGATGGTGATGCGCGAAAGGAAAACGTCACTGTGGGGTTTTACCTCCGGGAGTTCGATCGGCGAACACTTCGAAAAGTACCGGAAGTCAATGGAAATTGACCGTGCCGTGAGCATCATGCGTCAAGCCGTCCCGAAAGAGATCAACCACCTCGCGAGGGGGACATCGGTTCAGGCAAACGTCAAGCCGCATCCGCGACATCCCGGCGCGGGCGTCGCCGGGCTTACCGACGGCCTCCTCGGCGAGGAGAAAGATCTACGTCTCGAGTGGATGGGCTTTCGCGGCAGCGACCGCGAAGCCACCATCGATCTCGGCCGCAAAATGCCACTGAAATCGGTGAGCGTGCCTTTTTGTGCAATCCGTCGCGGGCGGCACGGTGCAACCACGGCGAGTCGAATGTCTAGTCTCCAACGACGGCAAAGCATTTCGCTTGCTGGCAGCAAGTGTCATCGACGTACCGATCGAGCGCGATGCCAAAGACCTGTCGGTCAAACCCTGCATCCTCAGACATAAACCGAACCAGAGCAACGCTGGCAACCACGCGCGCTACGTCAAGTTGCGTGCGGAGTCGCCGGGCGCCTTGCCTGCCACGCATCCTGGCCGGAGACGACAAAGTCTCGTTTGTCTTCTCAATCACTTGGTTTACAGTATTACACACAAGGCGGCTAAAATATTGACATTGTAAACGGCGCGACGTACACTGTCGGCATAACGCTGGATCTGTTGAGGATGGAGTATTGAGCATGGCAGAGAACGAAATGCTGGATATGGGGCACGCGCGGAACGGGCGTTGGCAGAAGTGGCGTGACTCGATCATTGGTCAAGGTTCAGTTTCCGAAATCGCAAATGAGGGAGTCCGTTGTCTTGCAAGGACCTTCAAAAACCTTCAGCAGCTATTCGAGAACGAGAATGGCGTCCCGTTGAGGGAAGTCCTCAACGCGGCGACCGGTGACGATGGGAACTTCGACGACATTATGCGGCGAAGCCGGTACGGGCGAGATTACCTTCAGATGTTTGCGTGTCCCTTAAATCACGGACTGGATGACAGAACGGTTGTGGAGAATGTGCTTTCCTTCACCGTAGATCGTTTTCTGGACCAAATTCGCGAGGATGCTGTTGGGGTGACGTTCGACGACGCTAAGACCTTTCGGGAGTTTGGATTGAAGGTAAAGGATCGAATGATTGATGGGATTCAGAACTTGAGCGCTCAATTGGCGGATGCCCCTGACAGATCATTGAGGATGCCCGGCAGTCTCAGGCAGAGAAGGAGCAACTCTTCCGTAATGGTGTCGACGACTCTTCGAGATCCACCTCCGATGAATAGACAAGAGGTTACGCAGCGGAGTCGTTCGTTCTTGTTCGCAGCCCTTGGCGGGGTTGTTGCAGGTGAGCTTGGGGTGGATCGGGTGGAGGTGTATGAGAACGGAGTCGGCGTCATCAACCTGCCCCCGATGACCGGAATGCTGTTTGGTAGTCGTGCGACAAGAAGTGCTCATCCGGAATTTTTCCGACGAATGAGTGCTCTTCTGTCGGCTGTTTCACAGAGGCCAATAGAATTCGACTTACCGTTTCGCAACAAAACAAAAGCGGAACTTATCCAACGCATCGCTTCCGATGATCTGTTGGCAAACGTAGCTCGGCAGTCGGTGTCTTGTATCCACTATCCTCGACGAGTGCGCGGAACGCAAAAGCAGTGTGGAGTGTGTCCAGGATGTATTGGTCGGCGACAAGCGATGATGGCAGGAGGCGTTAGCGAATCGCCAAATGAATACGGATTCAACATCTTCAGTACTGCGACAGAAGTTGTGGCAATTCCTGCTGAAAACCTGGATCACTTGAAGGCAATTATCTCGCAGGTTGAATTCCTAAGTTGTGTTGATTCAGAAGACTCGCTTCCTCTGCTTGTCCGAGCGCATTTCGCAAATGTGCTTGAACCAACGGAGGACAGAAAACCGACACTTCAATTGCTTCAAAAATATCGAAATGAGTGGTTAAGTTTCATCGAGGCCGGAGTGGTTGCTGACCGGCATTGGGCTCGATGGCACGGCCCTGTCTCTTCCTCATCAGCAAGGAGTGTCGCATGAGTGAATTTGAGAAAATTGCCCCGCAAGTGTTAGGCAAGCGGATTTCCGAATTTCGGAGGGCTTCCGGCCAGACGCAGGAGGAGACCGCAAAGCACCTGGAAATGAGCCGTCCGACGTATATCGCGATCGAGAAAGGAACCAGACGGGCAACCCAGGGTGAGGTTGTGAAGCTGGCGGCATTTTTTGGCCGGAGTGTTCACGAGTTGGTTCGTCCCGATATGCCGAACGTCGAACTGGAGCCGCATCTCCGCGCGGCATTGGATAGAAATCTTGATGAATCAGACGAAGTGTTTGCTGCAATTCATCAACTCCATGAGTTTGCAGTTGACTATTGCGAACTGGAGAAAATCGTTGGGGCCAAACCTTTTCAAAACTATCCGCAGGAGGTGAAGGTTCCTGGCAGCAGGCTTTCGGAATTCGCAGAAGATGTTGCTGCTCGCGAACGTTCGCGACTTCACCTGGGCGATGGTCCGGTCCTCGAATTGAGACAGGTGCTCGAAAATAACGTCGGTGTTCGGATTTTTTCTGTCCCGACCGCTTCTGGAATCGCCGGGATGTACGCATTTGTTCCGGATCTGGGTTATTGCATTCTGTTGAATGCCAAACACCCGATAGCTCGACAGCGTTGGACTCTCGCACACGAGTATGGTCACTTCCTCGCAGATCGGCACAAACCGGGCGTGGACTACACGCACTCCTCCGGACGAGTTCCTTCCGGCGAGCGATTTGCGGATGCATTTGCCATGTGCTTCCTGATGCCAGCAACCGGCTTGCGTCGGCAGTATTTTGACGTAACGAACAGACGGGATGACTTTCAAGTCGCCGATTTGTGCGGACTTGCCAACTACTATGCTGTGTCGGTGCAGGCAATGACGCTGCGACTGGAGTCGTTGTCGCTGATTCGCAAAGGGACTTGGGACCTCCTGTCGGAACAAGGGTTTAAGCCGGAACGCGCACGCCAAAGCCTGGCCTTAGTGCCTCGGGAAACGACGAATTCGGAGCCTTATCCAGCTCGCTACAAAATTCTGGCGGTTTTGGCTTACCGTGATGAGAAGCTCTCGGAGGGCGAGCTGGCTAAATTCCTGCGGACTGATCGAGTATCGGCTCGAAAGATCGTACTTGAATGTCGAGAACGGTCAGACGACATTGATAGTGATGGCAACGACACTGTTTTTGATGTTCCGTTGGAGCTTTCCATATTTTCGGGCCCGTGATGCGGAAAGAAATCTGTCATGGATGATGTTGTGATCGATGCCTGCTGCATGATCAACCTCTACGCAGCCGGTGATTTACGCAATCGCCTCATTTCGCCTGGGCGGAAATGGTACGTGCCGTCGGTCGTTATTCGTGAGTCACTATTCATCCATGAAGTGCAGCCCGACGGAAGTACTTCCAAAATCTCCATTGAGCTTCAGTCGCTAATCGACGACGGGGCGTTACACGCGTGCGATGCCAGTGAAGGCGTCGAGCTGGATCTTTATGTGGATTTCGCCTCACAGATCGACGACGGCGAAGCGATGGCGTTGGCGATCGCACACACAAGAGGTTGGACTGTCGCGACGGATGATCGAAAAGCAATCCGACTGGCAACGAAACATTCGATTTCCGTGATAACGACTCCAGAGTTGATGAAGAGCTGGGCTGACGCCACAAATCCTACCGCTAAAGAGTTGCAGCAGGCAATTAACCGTATCGAAACACTCGCGACCTTCTTCCCTCCATCACGTCACCATTTGCATGAATGGTGGAACAAGAGCGCCGGACATACGTGAAAAAGTGCGAGGAACTGAATACGAATCGGATAAGCCGATGCCCCGAGACATCACCATGAAACAGCTTCGAATTGTTGCCACCGTTTGCGCGATCAGTCTTTCCATCGCGCAGGTGAACGCCGAGGACCAGTTTCTTGTTGATGAAGCCAACGCCGCCTTCATCAGGTCGTGACA
>CALFOL010000410.1 GCA_937919915.1 uncultured Planctomycetaceae bacterium | reverse complement strand
AACAAATTCGCGGCAACTGCACTTCCTGTCAATACCACATTTTTAACTGCATAGGATTGGGGTCTCGAGGTTTGTTAAACAGTGAATCGCCAACCTTGCCAGGAGTCCCGTGGAAGACTTTGCCTCCACTGGCGACTCGATAACCGTTATCCATAAAATGCTGCTGCATCGTCGGTGTCGTGACTGTTTTCTCACCCCGTGACCTGGCGTTGAAGCAGGTCCCCGTTTTGAAGGGATACACGCCGGTCATCAAGCTGGTGCGCGACGGGCGGCACTGCGGTGAGTTGCAATAGGCCTGAGTGAAAAGCATACCACTGGCGGCTAGAGCGTCGATGTTCGGCGACTTCGCGTCGGGGTGTCCGCCCAGACAACCGACCCAGTCATTCAGATCATCCACGATCATGAAGACAATGTCGGGGCGTGGCTTTTCTTCGGACATAGCGATGGCAGTCGTCGACACGATGCCCGCAACGACCAGAAGACACCTGATCAGCTGGATTCAGGACAGAAAACGTGGCCAACAACAAACGATCTTCCAAAACCTCACCGGGAAGAGTAGCCGTTGCGACGCGACGTCGAGACTTTCGGTTTGACAGCGCAAGTTGCATACGTTGCAACCAGTGACTTGTATTCATGAGATTTGCCATTGAGGAAAGAACTCTTGATCGTGGAGAGGAGGGAGGTCTGCGCTGCAGTGTGGCGATACGCGAAAACGACAGAGTATTTATGGGTGTCTCCTATTACAACACCCAGGGAATACGACCGGAATTACTACAGTCCGATTCGAGCATCTGGACTTGCCAATCCGGTGGCGCAACATCAATCCGCCAAGAAATTCGCCCAATTCAGCAGGAAACGTCACGCCTCATGAAGGATCCGACAAATTCCCGCAAGAAAAGCGGCTGACGCCGGCAAAGCAACCGCTGAAACTCTTTCAGAAGTCTCCTGAGCGACCTCTGGAGTGAAATGGCATTCAAAGTTGACCGGAACGGATACACCGAACCCCAGAAATTGTCATTTTGACAATGATTGCAGTGCGAGTGATTCTCTCGTTTGCAATCTCATCCTTGGCTAACCGGCACAATTTACTGCTCCTGGTCAACCGGCAAAGCCTGCCAAATGACTTAAGTGCTTGTTGAAAATCGGCTTGCGATGCAATCGGTCTGACCTTGGCACGCTCGATCAGTTTTGGCACACCATTGGCTATGTCAGGATCACAGTGACAACAAAGATTCTGATCAACTCTGACAGAATCGACATTCTGGACGAACAAACCTTTTCAGGAAGTAATGACCATGCTCGTACTGACACGCAAACCAGCAGAAATGATCCAGATCGGCGATAACATTGTTATCAAAGTGATTAAGACCGCAAAAGGCACCGTAAAGATTGGCATTGAAGCCCCGGACAACGTTCGGGTTATCCGCGGTGAACTGCTGAATCAAACAGCGATGCCAACCATTCCGGAAGCTGCAGTCAAGAAACTGGCTGAGCGCTTCAATGTCATGTCAGATCAATATCCGCACGTGGCCTGATCCAAATAACTGACCGGCAACCCAATTGCACTCAATGAACACAACACCGCCGACTCCGAGAGCACGGCAGAAATTTCTCATGAAGGAGGAACAACAATGGTAGAGCAAACTAACAGGATCCTGGCATTGATCGCTCTGGTGATCACCGCACCAGCCAGCATGGCACAGTTCTCTGATCGTGGACCTGACCGCTCATTCAGCAGGTACCACGACGCCAGGTATTCTTCGCCGCTGAACAGCTATGGAGCCGTTGAGGGATCGCCGTACGGCGACTATGGCTACGATGCAAACTACTCAGACTACAATGCTCCTAAAAGTTCACCAATTGGAAATGGCCTGTCGTATCTGCGAAACGAATACCAGGACCGATTTACGAACGAACGTAACCGACTAACACGGGGCTACGACTATCAAGCTCCTCTGAACAGCGCTGTTGAAGACTCGTTTCGGGCTCCGCTGTCTTACGACACCGGGGATTTCGGACGCACGGGCCTAAGCAGCAACGATCGTGGGCGCGATCTGCACAACAGCTATGAAAACCGGGGGCGATTGGTTGATCCGTTTCAGTTGCCATCTCAGCAGGATTACCGGCAAAGAGACCAATATCGAAACGCACCGTGGAGTCGAGATGATCGTTCTGGTACGGACATTCAGAGTCGCCTGCGAATTCCACTGGATCGCGTCGACTACTCAAACCCGCGTTACAACGATCGACCTGTTGCTCCTGGCAGAGACCGTCCTGACTTTCTGGATGGCGGTGGCGTTCCAGGCTTCGATTACCGGACTCAACCACTTCCGAACAGTGATGTCCCGCTGTCAAACAACCGTCCACTGCCCGGAGCGGATCCGTTTACACCTCCACTGCCGCGACGCGACGGTGAGAACGCAGCCGACGGAGTATTCAAAGCCATTTCCGCTCGCTACAGCAACCCGGTCAACGTCCGCGCTGTTGGTTCGATGACCAGCACTCAGGCAATGGCTCTGTATCGTGAAGTCTCTCAGCAGACGGATCAACGACACCTTGAACCAAGCAGTTACGACCTGCGAATTCGTCGTGGTCTGCGAAATCTCGGTATCGCTCTGGAAAACCCGACGTTCACACGATCACTGGGAGTTCAAGTCGATTCGTTCCGAGTTGACGGATTCCGCACAACACTGTCACGCATCGCAGAAACCATGAATGTGGCGAACTACAACGATGCTCAGGGAGTCGTTCAGCGTGTGATGCAGGAAGCTCAAAATGTTCCCGGATTAAGCCCCAACGTCGTGGCCTTCGAATTTGCGAATGCGACGGTTGACACGCTGGACAAGTTCTCTGCCCTGGAGCCAGCCGAGCCTGGCCGCGGAGCATCTCTGGACCTGCAAAGAGCGGAACAGGTTCGCAGTGCTGCTCTGGAAAGTGAAATCGTCGGTATCGGAGTGGAAGTGAAGGTTCATGAATCCGGCCTGCTGATCATGAAGGCTCTACGAGCTGGTCCTGCTGCTGAAGCTGGACTGAAGTCCGGAGACATCATCACCGCCGTCGATGGACGAAGTATCAACGGAATGCCTCTGACAAACAGTGTGGATCTGATGAAAGGAACTGCTGGAAGCCGAATGCAGTTGCGAATTGTTCGTAACGGTTCACAGGGCACAGATATCACGCTGGTTCGACGTCGAGTCCGCGTCTACACAGTCAACGACTACAAGCTGTTGCCTGGTACAGAAAACGTGGCCTACATGAGCCTCAGTCAGTTTGGGGAAAAGTCGACAGAAGAACTGGATCAGGCGTTGATGGAACTACACAATAAAGGCATGAAGTCACTGGTGATCGACCTGCGAGGCAACCCGGGTGGTCTGTTGAATGTCTGCGTGGACATCACCAACCGATTTCTACCTTGTGGAACAATTGTCTCTACGAAAGGACGCCTGGCTTCTGACAACATGGTGGAAACGGCTTCATACGAACGCACCTGGAGCACGCCATTGGTGGTTCTGGTCGACGGCGACAGTGCCAGTGCCAGTGAGATTTTTGCTGCCGCTGTGCAGGACAATCGTCGAGGAATCGTGGTTGGAGAACGCAGCTACGGAAAGGGAACCGTTCAGACTCACTTCCCGCTGAGCTCTGTGTCTGGCAACCTGCGACTGACGACGGCTCGCTTCTACAGTCCAAACGGCAAAGCCATGTCTGGTGAAGGCGTGACTCCTGACGTGCGAATTGCAGATGCGGACGGACCAGCCAACGGTGACCGCGTACTGGATGAAGCCATCACGATTGCTCAAAGCCAGCGACTAAAAGACATCGCCCAGGCCGCAAAGCAATGCCGACCACGAACGGGATCAGTATCAGAAAAGAACACAGCGAAAGGCAGTAAAATCTCTGACATGATCGCTCCCAGGACAGTAGTGCGATAAGTGGTATACATACGAACCGCCCTAAACAACTTGAACCACGATGGTTCACTGGCCACGAAACTTCACCCAGATCTCAAGAGGAGAGCTGAGCATGCCGAAACGGAATCGCGTTTCACAATCTGAAAACTTCTGACTGGTTGATTTTCGAAAGAGAATCAACCAGTTTTGCGTTTACGGATTACAGAATGCCTCAGAGGATTTATCGCTCAGCCGCTGTTGGAATTGCGGCGGGCGATTCATCAACGGCTTCCGCTGCCGGGCGATCCGGATTCATAATCACACCGACGATCAACACCCCGAAGACGCCCAGCAGGATTAACACGGACAGCGCCGTCCCCACGATCGCCAGGGCGCGAGGCCGATTGGGCAAGAACATTCCGACAACACACAGAACGAACGCAACGACAACAAGAACCGCCGTCGAGCATCCAAGAATCAACAGTCGCAAGTGAGCGCGGGAGTCGTTACCGGAGTCGCCAAACTCGGTGATTCCGTCCGGCAACTGGTTGGTCAAAGCAAACATCAACGCACAAAGTGCAGCGGCCAGGCCAACCAGAATTAGTCCGATCAGCGCAACGGTATTCGACAGCATTGGCGCATCGCCGTTGTTGGATTGCGGTTGAATTTCGGCGCTATCAGAGATCATTTGATTAGTTTACCGAATGTCTGACCTAAGTCGAACCGATGGCAGCAGCACTTGTCCCGGCTTTGTCGCTTTCTGCTCCGCGGCAACAACCTGCCGTCGCGCCGATTTCGTGCGAGAAACCTCGTAAATTCGCTACTGAAGGTCAGGCGTGAGCCCGCTGACAATTGTCGGCGAAATTGACGGACGTGTGATCTCGATGCCCCCCAGGTCAACAGCCGATTTCAGCGACAGAAAGATATGTAGTCACAGAACGAAGAAGCCAGTCCGAACAGTGTTTTCGCGGAAACTCAGTTCCGTTCACAGGAGGCAGTGCTTCCGGGGGGGCTGCTGTACAGAGCGATAGCGGCATGTGCACGTGCTTGTGGGCCGCTGCCGATATCGCTCTGTGAATTGAAGTCTGATACGCAGCGCTACATCGGATCACTGACGACATTCAGAAAAATTGCCCTCACCTTCGGGTCTCTGTTCGCGTCTGCCCTGTGCGGCGTTTTCTATGAGTGGACGGGAACACCATCACCACGTTCAGCGAAACAGACGGTGGCATTTTGTTGTGATGGGGCGTTTGTCGCCATTGTGCAGTCACTGATTGAGTGGCAACTGGCGATTGCAAACGCGACGCCCCTCAGTCACACCATGCAGTCGCCGAACGTCCGAATTCCGGACACTGGGCAATCCAACATGTCAGGACAGGCAGACTGCACAAGACATGCGTCCAGCAGGTTCTGCTGAAATCACAACTGACCCGCCTTCGTCCGTCTCAGGTTTCACTTTACCACGTTGGGTGCCGATAGAATCGATAGGGGCGATTTTGCGGATGCATTCTGTTCATAACAGCAGAATGTGGTTTCAGGACGGCAGCAACGATGAGTGACAGCGAACGGATACAGCAGTTAGAAGAGCAGCTTCGCATCCTGGATCAACAGCTGATGCAGTCTCAAAAAATGAGTTCTGTCGGATCGCTGGCCAGCAGCATCACACATGAGTTCAACAACATCCTGACGACCGTCATCAACTACGCCAAGATGGGAGTCCGGCACAAAGACGCGAAGACGCGAGACAAAGCCTTCGATCGCATTCTGTCGGCCGGCCAGCGCGCAGCCAAAATCACCACCGGCATGTTGGCGTATGCTCGCAACACCAGTGATCGCTACGAACCATGTGAACTGAACAAGTTGCTGGAAGACGTGATGGTGCTGGTGCAGAAGGATCTGCAGATGCACCGCATCGGTATTGACGAAAGTCTGCAGCCAGGTGTTTGGGCACTGGTGAACAACAGTCAGATCCAGCAGATCATCCTGAATCTCATCGTCAACGCACGCCAGGCCATGAAAGACGGTGGTCGGCTGCGACTGGTGATTGCCGACAACGCAGAAGAGGGCTGGGCGGAAATCTCCATCGGCGATTCAGGCTGTGGGATTCCCAACGACAAACTGCAGAAGATTTTTGATCCCTTCTACACAACCAAAACCGCTGATGCACAAGGACAGGGTGGCACGGGAATCGGTCTGTCTCTGTGCAGAAAGATCATCGAAGCTCATAAAGGACGGATCCGCGTCGAAAGCGAAGTCGGCAAAGGCACGATGTTCACACTGAAGCTGCCACGATCTGAGTCACCAGCGGGATTCATCGACACGTCGGCAGCGTAGACGTAGACCAGCGACGCACCCGTTGTTGCTCAAACATAGGCAACAGCCTTCAGTCCTGTAACGTTGTTAACGGTGGACGCGATGCGCTCTACCTCAACCTGAGTCAACGCAGTTACGAAGGATTCCGCTGGCTGCCGGGCGACCGTATAGATCTGGATTAGTTCCAACGTGCCCCCCGCTGTGGTCACTTCCTGCAACCGTTCGCAGAACGCCAAAATCTCCGCATCGTCCGGCGGCACTCCGTTGACGTTCATAAACAGGCTCTGAATCACCAGCGGGCGAACGGTCGCTGCGGCGGTAATGTTCTCCAGAATGCGACGAAACGGAATCGTCGTCCGCTCAATCAGCTTGTAGTAGTCCTCGGTGCCGGCATCCAGCTTGGCCCAGATTTGCCCGTTGTTCTGGTCCAGTAATTCCAGCCCGCGTTTGACGTGCTCGCGGTGAAACATGGACGCATTGGTGATCAGCACCATTCGCACGTCATCAGAAATCTGCTGTCGTTTGATTTCAGCGGCACGTTCGATAATCTCATCGAAGTTGCGGAACGTCGTCGGCTCACCATCGCCGGAAAAAGCGATGTCGTTCAAGCGACGCAAATGATCCGGCGTCGACACAAACTTCGGATGCCGAAACAGTTCGCCACTGCTCACCAACTGCAAAACAGATTCCAGCTCTGTCAGCAGTTGCTGCATTTCGACAAAGCGAGTTTCCGACTCCGTGCGGCGATTCACCTGACAATAGATGCAGTCAAAATTGCAGACTTTGTCCGGATTCAGGTTCACACCGACGGAAACTCCCTGGCTGCGACGAGACACAACCGGGTACACGAACCGGTTGTCCTCGAACAGACGACTGTGCTGTTGGAAGACACTTCTGCCCGATTCGGCAGAATCTACAGCTTCTGGGGGATTCATGGGGTCCGGATTCTCTGTCAAAATACAACTTGAGGGGGTGCGACGACGAAGTCCTGTTTACGTTGACCCGCGTTGGTTGGTATTTTGCGACTCAGTCGCCATTTGACCAGCAGGATTCCGGTATTCCACGGATGGAATTTGAACATGACAATTCTTCGCCCTCTCACCATTGCTTGTGTCTTGAGTTGTTGCTGTCTCCTCACCGGATGCGGGACATCAACGTCGACGACGGCAGATATGCCTGCTGACAACGATGAATTCCTGGGCGCCCTGTTGAACGACCTCGACGCACAGGACAACGCTGCAGCCGACGACGTTGCCTCGCCGTCCCCGGACACATCACCCAGGTCGGACTCTCTGGTACCCACAACTCCGGTGGTCCGTTCAGCTGCCAGCGAGCAACTGCAATTGAAATTACAGATCGGCGACCGGTTTCCGCTGGTCAAGACAATCCGCCAAAACCTCGTGCAGACATCAGTTGCGTTCCCTGCGAATGCAACGAGTGAGCTGGAAATGCACATGCTGATTCAGGTCGACGATGTGAATGCGAATGGCATCCTGATGAATGTTCGCTACACCCGAATTACCTATTCGCACGACGTCAGTGGCCAGTCGGTCGCCTTCGACTCAGAAACTCATCAAGGTGACGTGCCTGCAGCCATTCTTCCTTACGCTGGGATGGTCAATAACGGATTTTCGTTCTGGCTGGGACGTGACAACAGAATTCAGCAGGTAGTCGGTTATCGGGAATTCCTGCAGAGATGTGTTCAGCACGTGCCCGCAGAACGCCGCGAAAGCCTGCTGACTGAAGTCTCCGCTCGCTTTGGCGACGATGGTGTCGCAAACTTTATCGACGATTCTGTGGGACTGCTTCCATACAATCAAAACGTCGCTGCGGACGACGCAACGCGAGTGTCCGTTGGAGACGTTTGGTATCGAGAACGTCGCTTGCAGGCATCGACACCAGTGACAATGAAATCAACTTGCCGCCTTTTGTCGCTGGACGAAAGCACGGCCGAAATTGACATCACAGGTCAAATTACCAACGGCGAATTCTACGAAGTGTCGTCGACCGGACAGACCAGAGTTCAGGTACGCAGCGGTCGCAGCATGGGCTCGTGCGTGATCGATCGCGCGACTGGACTTCCGCTAAACTTGAACCGTAGCCGTCACCTGAATCTGATCGTCACTGCGGCTGACGGGCAGGTTTTCGAGCAGGAGAAACGCATCGAAACCACGATTCAAACATACCCAAATTCACGCGGTCCCGTCGTCCGCGCTCAGGACGCGACACCGCAAACGCCAGCCATGGAACTCTCATCCCGTCCCCTGGCTCCCGCTCAGCAATTGCGACCGATGCCCGGTCAGGGATTTTCCAATGAGCAACAGTTCGGCATCACTCAGGTGAACGCTATTGAACCACTCCGGGGCGAACGCGTCCTGAGGCCAGCAGTCGGTACCCAGCCCATGCCGCTGCAAATCGACACCTCACATCTGCAATCTGACGTCCGAGCCGTCTATCCCAACTAAAGTGTCCCCACGTTGCGTCTTCCCCCGGTGTGTTCACCGGGGCGACCTCATGAGTGTATTCATTGAACGTTTCGGTGGAAGGTCTTAACGACATTCGCTGCCAGAGAAACGCACCGCTGGCTGGTTCCACATCCGGGAAGTGGCCAGCCAACCGATTCAATGATCCGGTAGCCGCTTCCAACAAAGTGATCGAAGGAGCCTTCGCCGAAAATTGACGATCCTACAGATGGCGTTCATGCAGCATCCGCACGATTACTGCCCTTCGTGCGAAAACTGGCATCGGTTAACTAATCTCCCCCGTCTCCCCGTGGTCGCCGGTGATCTCGGTCATCGTCAGCTGCTTCATCTTTCGGTACAGGTTCGATCGATGCAGACCCAGCAGTTTGGCGGCGTCGGTCATGTTTTCTCCGACCTGCTTGATCGCACGGCGGATGAACGCTTTTTGGAATTCTCGCGTGCCGCCGTCCAGGCCGAGTTCCAGTGACAGCTGCCCGCCACCTTCCTGTTCGGGACTCAGGATAAATGCCAGGTCGTCTACAGCGATTTTAACGTTGGCTGCCAGAAAGGCGACGCGTTCCATCAGGTTCCGCAGCTCACGAATGTTACCTGGCCACGCATGCGACTGCAGTCGACGTCGCGCGTCGGGGGATAGCTGCATGTCGGGGCGGCGTGCCTGAGCTGCAAACCGCTTCAGGAAGTGCTCGGCCAGTAACAGGATGTCTTCCGGTCGGTCTCGCAATGGGGGCAGATCCAGTGTCACCACGCTGAGTCGGTAATACAGATCTTCGCGAAACTTCTTCGCTCGTACGGATTCTGCGAGGTTCGAATTCGTGGCCGCGATGATTCGCACGTTCACGGGAATTGCCTCGGATCCACCAACGCGAGTAATCACTTTCTGTTCCAGTACGCGCAGCAGCTTTGCTTGGCCGCCGAGGCTCATGTCACCAATTTCATCCAGAAACAGCGTGCCGCCATCTGCCAGTTCGAATTTTCCCTGTCGGCGGTCCCGTGCATCCGTGAACGCTCCCTGTTCATGTCCGAACAGTTCACTCTCCAGCAGAGTTTCCGCGATCGCCGCACAGTTGACGGCGACAAACGGACTGTTGGCGCGTGTCCCGCCAAAGTGAATCGCGTTGGCGACGACTTCCTTACCTGTGCCGCTTTCGCCCAACACCAGCACGGGTAAATCCGTCGCTGCCAGACGGTTGACGGTGTCTCGCAAAGCAGAAATGGCTGAACTTGTGCCGACGATCTCGACCTGACTGGCAAATTTTTGGGCCAGCTGATCACGACTTCGATTCAACAGACTGCGTTCTCGGAGGTTTCGGACGGCGACGGCTGCCTGTGTTCCCAGTTGTTGGAGACATTCGACGTCGTCGGCAGTAAACGCCCGTGCGGAATTACGATTGATGCCTTCGAATGCTCCGACAATTTCACCATCGGCATCACGCAACGGCACGCACACAAGGTTCCGAGTTGTATAACCGCTCTTGCGGTCGACCTCCTGATTGAATCGAGGATCTTCGTAGGCGTTGTCGACTACGATGGCGACGCCGGTTCGTAATGTTTCGCCAACGATTCCGTCCTTCGCTGGCAGACGCAATGATCCGTTCTTGACCCCCAAAGCTGGCCGAGCTTCGACTTCGTTACGTTCGCGATCCCACAGGAAAATGCTGCTGCGATCACAGTCCAGCAGCCGAGTGGCCTCTTCAGCGATCAGGTCCAGCAGCGGCGCTGTTTCTTCGGCGGCGGACATTCTTGAAGCGATGTCCAGGGTTGACTTCAGGCGATCAACATGCCGACGCGAATCCAGTTGTTGATTCGCCAGTTGCAGAGAAAGCGTCAACGCACGAGATGCCAGGATGCCTGATTGCAGGAGTTGCTCATCAGCGTTGCGGGTGGCTCCGACGAGCAGATCACCAGTGGCATTACTGCGGTCCAGGGGAAAGCAGACAGCCGTCCAGCCACCATCGACGGCCGCGATTCCCGCCGCGTCTCGCTCCTGGGATTCGTCCCAGATCGGGTTCATCGCTTTGCCAAGCGAATGGCGACCGTGCTCGCGAATGGTTTCCCATGTTGGACCGGGGACACGCTTGATCACAGCCACCCATTGCAAAGAAAGCTCGCTGGCGAGTTCCGAAAGCTCCGTCGCCAGAAAGCTGGAAATCGAATTGGCGCTGATAGCCGCTGCCATCTGCCGACCGCAAAGTTGAATCAGCGCACTGCAGCTCTCATTGCCGGGGAACGTTTCGTTCACTCGAGTCCATTTTGTTGCAGCCAAAGCAGATATCCTTACAAGAGCCACTGACATCAAAATGCTACACTGTAGCGCCATCCAGATGACGCAGCTGCAAGGTTAAGCAGCTGGTTCTGAAAGTCAATTCGAAATGGCAACGCAAATTTGGATTCAATCTGATGTCGCCGCGTGGTCAATTTGGGGGAAGAAGACGCCTCACAAAGAAACCAAAAAACAAAAACAACATGAAAACGGCTTTTGTTCGATGACACGGTTCTATGCCCCGAGGAGCCTCAAAGGCCTGATCCACGTATTAGGAAAATCAAAAGCACCAACCACACACCAATGATGAATACCCCGATCCACCACATCCTCATATTGGGCGCCGTGTACACAACTCTAACACCGTGTATCAATATCAAGGTGTGCAGAATCGTTGCGACGACGACTCGATCCCGTTCTGGTTCAGAGCTCATGTGATTCTGCAACAATGTGAAAAGTGAATTTGACATTTGCGTAAGAACCGAAGCCGAGGAAGCTCCGGCATCAACGCTTTTTTACATGCCCTGCCATTCAAAGATTTTAGGGAACGGTGGCGGCTGGGCGCCTACTAAATCAATGAGTTCCCCGAGCATTCTTTAATCATGCTCAAACATCCATACCCGTAACTGCGGACAAAATCTGGGTAGTGATCGTGCTGGGGTCCCGGATCTGACTGAAAAACAACCCTGACGCCGAGGTTCCTGGACAGCCACGGTTTCGAATATAGAATCAACCTGTGGCAGTTGCCATTGCTGAAACAAAATCGACTCCGGGAGTGCAAACAATGAAGTTACCTGTTTTGATGGTTGTTGTAACCATCGCCTTGTCTACCACAATTTTCGCAGCGGAGAAAACTGCCGTCACACTTGGAACGGATGTTTTAACGCTCGGAATCCCCGGCAGTGGACCACTCACGCTGGAAGACGCAAAGACATGGCTGGCGAATGCTGACAACCATGCTGAACTGCAAGTCAGCCTGCCACTGGGACTTAGTCTGGGGCAGAACCAGATCAAAGGCCTGCAGAAAAATCCGCTAACGCGTGCGAAGGTGGAGCTCGGGCGCCAGCTGTATTTCGACACTCGATTGTCAGCCGACAGCACCGTCAGTTGCGCGTCATGTCATCATCCTCAAAACGGATATTCGCGGCAGACTTCGTTTGGTGTAGGTATCAAAGGCCAGCAGGGCGGACGGAACTCGCCAATCAGCTACAACAGAATCTTAAGTGACCTCCAGTTTTGGGATGGGCGAGCGGACTCATTGGAAGCTCAGGCCGTGGGGCCGATTGCAAACCCGATTGAAATGGGCAATACGCACGAGAACTGCGTCGCCACCCTGAAGGCCATTCCCGCCTATAAAGCACAGTTCGACAAGATCTTCGGCGAGGCTGGATTGACGATTGATACGGTGGGGATGGCAATCGCCAGTTTCGAACGAGCAATCGTGACCGGGCCGTCACCATATGACATCCGGGAATCTTATCAGCGGTTCGCGCAGTTTGGGGCGGAAGATCTGGCGGAACTGAAGGATGACGATGAAGAGCTTTACGCGGAGTACCTTTCCCTGCAGAAAGCCGTAGCCAACAACCCCATGTCAGAAAGCGCTGTTCGCGGCCGAGACCTGTTCTTCGGCAAAAGAGTCGCTTGCAGTGCGTGCCATGTCGGAGCAAACCTGACTGACGAGCTGTACCACAACCTCGGTGTCGGCATGGAAGCAGGCACGCCCGATCTGGGCCGTTTTGAAGTGACCAAAGTTGAAAAAGACAAGGGGGCGTTCAAAACTCCAACCATCCGAAACGTGGCAGATTCCGGCCCCTACATGCACGATGGTGGCATGGCGACTTTGGAGGAAGTGGTTGAGCACTACAACAAAGGTGGCACGCCAAATAAATGGCTCAGCGACAAAATCAAGCCGCTGAAGCTGACGCCGCAGGAAAAGATCGACCTCGTCGACTTCATGCGTGCCTGTTCGGGGGAATATCCAGTTGTTGCCACCGGCCGTCTACCGGAATAGCTTCACGCAGACAGCGTGACGCCTGTCATTCATCTCAATTACGAACACAAAACAGTTCGTCACCTCATCCGGTGGCGAGCTGTTTTTTTTGACTATTGCAGTCTACTTATATTGTCGTGAACGGTACTCGCTCGCCGGAGCAGGCCTTTGTTCGATCGAAACCCGCGGCCGCAAGTCATCGCAATACGCTGTAATCCAAAGGGATCACAACGTAACGGAGCGCCGCCGCATGGCTGAAACATGCACAGCATCCAGGCGTCGAAAGTCCGGCGCAATCTGCCACTCGGCCCCAGCTGGTGCGAAGACAGGAGACATAAGTGAAGTTTACCCTTATTCCGAGTTATAACATCCGGCAACGGCAAGTTTCTCTGTACTGATGGAATCGGTTTTGACGAATTCACCGACATGGGCCGCTTCGGCTCCACCAAATTACTCAGTAGACCGTCATGCAGAACCACCCGAGCGAAAAACCGAACATCGATGAGGAAGCATTGCGTCCCCAT
Source organism: uncultured Planctomycetaceae bacterium (assembly GCA_937919915.1). Classification (GTDB taxonomy): domain Bacteria; phylum Planctomycetota; class Planctomycetia; order Planctomycetales; family Planctomycetaceae; genus Fuerstiella. Next base: position 1,665 of record CALFOL010000410.1, on the reverse strand, counting down.
CCCTGGTTCCGTTCCGGTCGAATCAGAATTCTGATCCTGGCATGCGCCTTTGGTGTCTTTGCGGTTCTGCAGCTATGTATCCCGGCAGATGTCCTGTCCGCCGCGCCGCAGTCGAATTCCGATCAGAATGGCGGCATTAACCTTGTACTGCCTACGTTTAACGGACCAACCTAGCAGGCCACAACAGCTCCGTCAATGCCTCGATATCAAGGGCCACAGTCATTCGCTGACAGCGATTGGCCGGGGACTCCATTAGGTAATCGTGAGCAAATTCGAATCGTCCCACGCAGCCGATCCGATGGGAACGTGGCCGCAGGGATGATCGGTATCGAACCGACTGAGCCGCTGCCATTTTCCCCAACACGCAGCCAAGAGTCACGGCAGATAGGCCATCTCCCTCCGCAGTCTCCCAACGATGCCTCAACCGTACCGTTTGCGACAGCGGCTGAGCATGGTTCGTCGCTTCCGTTAACCATTCCATTTCAATCAGAGCAACCTGCGCGACATTCGGAAGCTCCGCTAAGAATGCGACCGTCTGGGTTCCCAACAAACGGGACGCCTCGGATTATGCCAAACACAACCGGCAGAATTGCACAACAGTTTAGCGACACGTTAGAGAAAGCACCGCCTGCACTTGACGAAATTCCTGTTCCGATACCGGCAGCTTCGAAGCAGTCTGGAACTACAGATTCAGTTGATACCGCGACAGGCTCAAAAGGCTCCGCAGAGGGGGCGCAGAACGCACAATGGGACTCGTGGAGCCGGCCACCGATTTCTCGCGATGACGCTAAGGCGAGTGTCGAAACAGAACGGCCCTCGCCAGCAGTAAACACATTGGAACACGCCTCTCAGGCTGACCGTGCATCGCAGACAACAGCGGCGGTGCAGGAAACGCAGGAATCGATCAAAGAGCCTGAAGCGACCATATTGAACGCGAAGATCAAGGCGGATTCGTGGAGTGTCCTGCCGGATCCAGCGTTGCTGAAAGCAAGTCGTGCCATGGATGAGTCCTTCCGTCGATCTGTGGTCGCGGAAGAATCGCAGGCAGAGAATTCAACGCCCGCAGCTTTGGATTTTGCAGAAGGGGAGTCGTTGAGCCATCAGGCCGCCGGTTCGGCTCCGCTGAACGACAAGTTAAAAGCCCCAGCCGCACAGCGTCCTGCCAATGGCAACAGGGCTCTACAACAGCCAGCACCACAAAATCCTGCGACGCAGCTTCCACTTCCGAACCCGGGCGTCTCAGCCAGAGAACTTCAGCAGGCTCCGCTGACGATCCCAGGCTTTTCTTCAGAGCACCAGTCGCCGGCTATTGTTTCGCCCGGTCAGGGGAATGCATTCGAATCCTTCCCGCTGCGGGAGCCTCTCTATTCCACGCCGGACATATCGCCCGTTCCGGAACAAAACTCCAATGGCTCTGGTGACAACGGTTACCATAATGCGGCACCGTCGCCACAACAGCACAACCCAATTCGGGAAAGTCAGGCTCCTGTCTACGGACAGCCAGCCTTCCAGCAACCAGCCCCCATCTACGATTCACCCATCTATCCGCAGCCCCCGACGCAGATTCATCAACCACATTCCCTCTCGCCGGGTGGCGGAGGACACAGTTTTCCAGAACAGCCACAAGCGCCATTGCAAAACGATACGCTGGGAGGCTATTCGGCA
>CALFOL010000409.1 GCA_937919915.1 uncultured Planctomycetaceae bacterium | reverse complement strand
CAGCCACCACATTTCCGGCAGGTCCACCAGCACGCGGCATCAGTCAACGGTGGCGGAACAACTGAGGGTGCTGTCGACCATCCCAGCCGAATTGCTGCTGGTACAGCTTCAGCCGCGACTGGGAGTTTCGCGATCCGACATACGCCCGATCGACAACCTGTCGAATATCGACTGCCCATTGTTGATGATTTCAGGAACCGCAGACTTACACACAACAGTTGACGAGACTCAGAAAATGTTTTCCATCGCCAAACAGCCGAAAGAGCTCTGGCTGATCGATGGTGCAGCACACGTCGATCTTCACCAGTATATCAGCGAGAGGTACGAAGCCCGACTCCTGAAGTTTCTGCAGCAACACTTATGATGCGAATCGCATCCAGCACGAAGCTACTCGATTTCAATTTTGACATCCCGAATCGTGCCGTCGTATTCAAATTCCGTATCGTAATCGCCTACTTTTCCTCCGGAATCTTTGCCGACCTGCAAGCCATCAATCGGCATTGTGTTCAGTCGACTGACGCCCCCCTTAAAAATCTGTACTCCGTCAGCGTCGCCCGTCACAGCCCCGGCACTTGTCATCCTGACGCTGATGTTCTTTACGGTCTCAGGAACCATGCCGCTGACTGTCGACAGCTTGCCACCAGCGCGGACACCGAACCATATCTTTTGGTCTTTCTGGTACAGCACATAACCAGCCGCCGATCCACCCTGCGACAGCAGCACACCTTCGGTGCCGAGTTTCTCCAGGCCGAAGAAAATCGAAAAGCCTTTGCCATTCACCATCGGTGATTTGTCCTGCGACAATTCGTCACCGGCTTTCAACTTAAACTTTTTCTTCTTCGAAAAACCGCTTTTGCTCTGAGCCCTCGATGGTGTCAACGGCAACACGTGAGCTCGTTCGGCGTACTTCTGCCACATCGCGGCTAACGTGCGAACTCGCGTTGGTTCGTCTTCTGCAAGGTCATTCAGCTCCGACCGATCGGTGCGAATATTGTATAGCTCCCACGATCCAGTGGCTCCCTTCGCCACCAGCTTCCAGTCACCAACTCGGACAGCTCGGTTGCCTTCGTGTTCCCAGTAAAGCGCCTCTCGTTCGATCTTTTCATTCGCGAAGGCTGGCTTCAGACTGCGACCTTCCAGCGGTGTGATTTTCTGGCCGTTGTATTCGGCGGGATACTTTGCGCTGGACAGATCCACGCACGTGGCCATCACATCGATCAGGTGACCAGGTTGATGGTCGAGTTCACCGCGTCTGTTAATGCCATTTGGCCAGTGCGCTATCAGTGGAGTACTGATGCCACCTTCGTGAACCCAATGTTTGTATTCCCGAAACGGAGTATTCGAAACATTGGCCCAGCCGCGTCCGTACGCGATATACGTGTCCGCAGGACCAGGCATGACTCCCGGCCCCTGAATTACGGGCCAGCCATCGCGAGACTTCGTGGGGATCATGTCGAACTGCAATTCGTTTTTGTCCATCGCCGCCTCGGGCGCGTTTGATCTGGCGATCCGTCCGTTGGCCGCTTCGCGCCCCAGGCCTTCTGCACAGCCTCCGTTGTCCTGCATAAACAGGACCAGTGTGTTGTCGTAACGGCCCGTTTTCTTCAGGCTGTTCATGATCTTGCCGATGCCCTGATCCATGCGATCGACCATGGCCGCATAGACTTCCATGCAGCGGAGTTCCCACTCACGGTGTTCCACTTTGTTCCAGTCTTCGGCCTGGGGAGACAACACGCTGTCCGCGGGCACAACGCCCAGCTGCTGCATGCGTTCCAGACGCGAGTTTCGAAACGCCGCATATCCGGCATCGTAGCGGCCTTTATATTTCGCAATATCTTCCGGCAGCGCATGCATCGGCCAGTGAGCAGCCGTGTAGGCCACATACATGAACAACGGCTTATCGGCGCCGGCCGCGTCATGTTCGTCGATGTAGCGAACGGCGTTGTCGCTGATGGCATCGGTGTAATAGTACGTTTCTGGCTGATACTCGGTATCGTTGGCGGGAGTGATCTGAGTGTTGCCACGCGTCAGTGAATTCGGGTCGAAGAAACTTCCGGCCCCGTGAATGGTTCCATAGAAGCGATCGAATCCGCGCTGTCGCGGCCAGTTGTCCTGAGAGCCGTCTGGTTTGACATGTTTTGTGACGTGCCACTTGCCAGCCATATAGGTGCCATAGCCCGCCGTCTTCAGGATTTCGGCCATTGTCAGGCATTGGCGATTGAGCTCACCGCGATATCCATCGAAACCCTTATCGTCCATCATATGGCCGACGCCTGCCTGGTGCGGATACAGCCCGCTTAACAAAGACGCCCGTGTCGGACAGCAGCGGGCGGTATTATAGAACTGAGTGAACCGCAAACCGTTTTCGGCCAGTCCATCCAGCACCGGTGTTTCGATTTCACTGCCGTAGCAACCGATATCTGAATAGCCCATATCATCCGCAAGGATGACTACAATGTTGGGGCGACGCGGAATTTTGTCGGAGACTGCAACATTGACAGGGTTTGCAGCGTGAAGCTGTGGGAGGGCGATTAAGCCCATAGCACTAATTGCCTGCACTAAGTTCATGTAATTCCGATCCGCGTAGCGTTGAGTTGAGTGATGAGTGACTGTCAGCGGACATGACGGGAAGCCCATGAATCCTCTGGCCGACCGAGCTCGATGCCCGTTCCCTCAACATCTTATCACCCGACGGTTCAGACACACAATCAGGAGCAGTTCGATCCTGGCACGAAATCGAAAACGACAGACGAATGGTATCGCGTGGCATCGCAGATTTGATGACGGCTGGTACACCACGATTGACGCAAACCGTACACGCTTGCGTGACGCGACCGGGCACACGATCAAAGGCAGGCATGAAGGCACGGTGAACGCATACTAAAGTGTAGGTATGCCAAGGACTTGCGCGAGGTAGTCGATGTTCCATCCGGCGATTCTTCGTCTCATTGCGATGCTGTGTTTGTCTTTTTGCTGTTTGAGCAGGCTCAAGCTGAAGCGTTTCAGCCACGCGAGATTATTGGCCGTGTTGCGATTGCGGACGCGTGATTCGTCCTGTCGAAAGGTGACATCCAGGCACCAGTGGAGTGTGTTCTCGATGGCCCAGTGACCGCGGACCAGGCGTCCAAAGCGTTTGACTCCCA
>CALFOL010000408.1 GCA_937919915.1 uncultured Planctomycetaceae bacterium | reverse complement strand
GGCTCTAAGAATTGCCGTATCCCACGAGCCACACGCGTTCACGACTTATTAGGATTTGCTGTAATGATTCGTCCACCGAGTTTTCCGGGGCCAGGCCCCATTTCAATCACATGATCTGCGTGACGGATGACTTCCTGATCGTGCTCAATCACGACCACCGAATGCCCAATCTCGACCAGATGATTCAGGCATTTCATTAGTGCAGCGATGTCCTGCAGATGTAGCCCGGTGGAGGGTTCGTCCAGAATAAACAGCGTCCCTTGAGTTTGACGAACGGCCTCCTTTCGCGCTGCGGTCGGAAGCTCATCGCCGTCGAGTCCGACTCCGGCCAGCAACGCTCCGATGCGCAGCCGTTGTGCTTCGCCGCCGGATAATGTTGAGACCGGCTGGCCGAGTCGAATGTACCCCAGTCCCGCCTGTCGAAGCGTATTGAGTCGCTGCTGAATGCGGCGATTGCCGTTGAAAAATGTGAACGCCTGATCGGCTGTCATTTGCAGAATATCGTGAATGCTGCGATCGCGGTATCGGACATCCAGCACGTCGGGGCGAAAGCGGCGGCCACTGCAGGCTTCGCACGTGGTTGTGATGTCCGCCAAAAACTGCATTTCCACCGTGACGACGCCATGACCTTCGCAGCTCGGACAGCGACCTCCCTGAGCCGAATTGAAACTGAACATGCCTGGCTTGTAGTTTCTTTTGCGGGCTTCATGGGTGTCCGCCATCACTTTGCGAATGTCGTCAAAGCACCCGATCGTTGTTGCCGGAATACTGCGACGCGAACCGCGCAACGGGCTTTGATCGAGCAATCGGATTTCGGAGATGTGTTCGGTTCCTGTGAGCTCTGTGACAGCGGATTCTGTGTCGATGTCACACACCTGACCAAGTTGTCGGCAAACTTCGGGATACAACGCGTCCACGATCAGTGAGCTCTTACCGCTACCACTGACACCCGTCACAGCGCAGATCATTCCCAATGGCAATTCGCCGCAAAGATCATGAATGTTGTGGCAATTGACGCCACGAAATTTCAGTCTAGCGGACGTGGTTCGTCGGTCAGTGATTGTTGCTGGTTCCGACAGATTTTTCAGAGCCATGGCCGTTGCAGTCAATGACTGTCGGGTGAGTTCCGCAGGAGTGCCCTGAAACACAATTTCGCCGCCGATTTCTCCGGCGCCAGGCCCGACTTCGATGATCTCGTCGGCGGCAACGATGAAGTCCGGATCGTGTTCGACCACGACCACTGTGTTGCCCAGCTCTTGCAAACGTCGTGCAGCCCTAATCACCTTCGCGCAATCTTCGGCGTGCAGTCCGCTGGTGGGTTCGTCCAGCACGTACAGCGTGTTGATCAAGCCACTCCCGAGTGCGGCGGTCAGGACAACGCGCTGCGCTTCTCCGCCGGACAGGGTTTTCATGGTCCGATCAAGCGATAAATAGCCGAGCCCACTGTCGTTTAAGAACTGCAGGCGTTGAGTCAGCTGCTGAATCGGTGCGGCCAGCGCGCGTGACATTTCGGATGACAGCGCAACGATTGTCACTTGCACCCATTCCGCAAGATCGCTGAGTTCCTTTTTGCCTGCTTCAACAATCGTCAAGCTGTTTAGCTGGACGGAACCGGCTGACGCGGAGAGGCGGTTGCCAAGACAATCCGGACAGGAAATCCATGATCGCCAGCGGTTCAGATAAACAGACACGCCCTGCTTGTAACGGTTACGAACAAGCCAGCGATGAAACCCCGTCAGTCCGCCAAAATTGTGCTCGGGCACGCCATCATGAATCAGTTGCCGATGCTGTTCGGTTAGTTCCGTAAAGGGAACGTCGACCGGAATGCGACAGTCGGCGGCCAATGCCAGAAGTTCATCCAGTTCGTGTCGGTAGGCCGGTGTCGTCCAGGGGTGAATCGCCCCGTCCTGCAATGACAAGGTTACATCCGGAACGACTTTATTGAACGACATGCCCGAGATCTGGCCGGTACCTTCACAGGTCGGACAGGCTCCCAGTGGGGATTGAAAGCTCAGCTGCTCAGGCAACGGAACACTAAATTCCTGGCCGCATGCAGCACACATCAGATGCTGCGACAGTGGAATTCGCTGCCACTTTTTATTGTCAACATCGACACATTGATCGCCTGCGCTAACAGCTTCGTTATCAGCTTCGACGAAGGCAATACAGCGTCCATCCGCCATGTTGAAAGTCTGTTCGATGCTCTCAGCCAGACGCACGGCAGACGATGCTTCGATGCGAACACGATCCGCCACAATCTGCAAAGAAGTCGGCTGGTGGAAATCGACAGTCAGCAGGTCATCCAGTGAATGCATTTTGCCGTCCATGATACAACGCGCGTAACCGGTTGCGTGCAGGTCTTTCAGAACGCCTGATTCGGCCTCCACCTCAAAGACCAGCATCGCTCGGCGACCATCGGCGTTAGCCAGTAGGCGCTGGGCAGCAGAATCAGCCGTCATGCTGACAGCCACTTCGTTGCAACCGGGGCAAACCACGTCGCCAGCTTTTGCAAACAGCACGCGCAGGTAGTCCAGGATTTCGGTCCGCGTGCCAACGGTACTGCGAGCACTGTTGGTGCGAGCGTTCTGGCGGATAGCAATCGCAGGGGGAATGCCGTCGATTCGATCGACATCCGGCCGCTCAACGCGATCCAGAAACTGTCTCGCGTAGGGCGAAAACGTTTCGACATAGCGTCGCTGGCCTTCAGCGAACAATGTATCGAATGCCAGACTGCTTTTTCCGGATCCGCTGACTCCGCAGATCACCGTCAGTGAGTTTCGTCGAATCTTCAGGCTGAAGTTCTTCAGGTTATGAACGCGGACACCTTCCAGTTGAATTGCCGATGTAGACTCAGAAGCTACCGACATCAATCTGTCACCGGTATAAACTTTACTTCCGGCAGACGCACGACATGGGTGGCGAACCACTTGCTGTCGAATTCAATCACACGATATCCGGGCGCAGCCGTTGCGAAGTTTGGCGTGTCACCTGCGGGGTCGAATTGAATTCCAGTGGCCGGAGTCGTCACGATTTCCGTGTGTTCCACGATGCCTGAAAATTCGTGATGCACATGACCACAGCAGATCAGTTTAATGCGACGATCGTCACGTACCAGCTCCAGCAGTTGCTCGCGGCCGGAAAGTCCGATCGGATCCATCCACACACTGTTGACATCCACTGGTGGGTGGTGGAAAAACAACGCCACGCGTTCTGCTGGTGAGTCCTTCAGTAGATTCTTCAGCCACTTGAGCTGCCCGGCTTCGATGTTGCCTGGGACTTCCCCTGGCACGTGTGTGTCGAGCCCGACGCACAGCCATGGTCCGACCGCAAACTGAAACCTGATCTGTTCGTCAGATTCACCGCTGATCCGGTCGCTGAATGCGCTGCGCAGCAGAATTCGGTCGTCATGGTTTCCAGGTACCTGCCACAGGCGATCATGCCAGGGAGTCAGGATTTCCCGGACGGCTGCATAGCTTTCGGGCAGTTCATCGTGAGTGTGATCGCCAGTCACGATCACATGGTCAAACGGTTCTTCGTTTGCCATGATGTAGTCAACAACATCCTGCAGGCACTCACGCGTGGGGATGCCCTTCAGTTGCTGGCCAGCTTCTGAAAAGACGTGCAGGTCGGTGAGTTGCAGAATTCTGGTCACGGCGGTGTTGTGCTGTAGTAATTCGGATGGAAAACCAAACGCGGAACCGTCATTCGGCCGTTTCAGCAATATAGCGAAACAGGATTCAAGACGGGAGAGCGTTGCCGTTCCTCTTCCTCGCTACAAAACCGAAATCCGTTTGCGCACCCGTTTGCCAAGGGAACAAGTCGGCTACAGCGGGTCGCAATTCAGCCACCGGATTCGATTGCTGGCCGCATCCCGCATATCCGACTCCAGATTGATCGGCACCATGAAGGATTTCGGGTTGGAATTTCATTGGTTTTCCAAGCGCGTCGGCACTGCTCTGATACCCAGAGGGCAGGTACATCCTTCACCGGTGCAGACAGGCCTCGGATGGACTGACAGAGGCAGATTACAGTCGTTCGTCGTATACAGTGACTGATTCTGACACCACCAGTGGACCATTCATGTGCTCATACTGCACGGTGGCTTCCACCATTCCGTTGTTGACTTGATTACGGCCTCGCAGCTTCAATTCAAACGTCTGTTTCTGCCCAGGCTCGATCCTCAGGATCATGCTGTACTGAACCGTATTGGGGACCTGGGGATCCAGAGCGGCTTGAATCGACTTACTGCCCGCAGACCGCACCTCAATTTCTTCAGGCACCTTGACTCGCAAATTCACATCCCGTGCTTCCGCTGTACCGCGGTTGTCAATGGTGATCGTAAATCCGAATTCATCACCGACTGCGACAGGGCCATCCAGCTGACTGATTGTCGCGCTGACATTGTGCAGGTCTTCCACAACAGTGGTGGAAACATAGTCATCACTTTGGATGCCGACGTTCTCCAGAATTGTGACCACACTTTCCATGTTGCCTGCTTGAGTTGGCATGAGTTGCAGTTGCAGTTGTTCAGACTGCCCTGCCCCAAGGCGATTGATCGCCCATGTCACCGTATGGGCAACCTCGTCGTAAACTCCGCCACTATCAGCATTGATGAATCGCATGCCCGAAGGAATCTGTTCAACAACTTTCGCATCGCGAGCTTCGAAACTTGTTCCGTTGCTAATGATGTTTTCGTACGTGGCTTCTCGATTGACGAAGCGGCGTTTCGGACCTCGGCGAACAATTTCCAGTTGTGCTCCGATAACTTCCGTCCGCCATCCCGCTGTTGCTGCCACAACTCCTGAGGCTGTCACTTCGGCTTTGGCACTGTGGTCGCCGGGTTCGCCAGCGACAACCGCCAGCATGATTTCACGTTGCTCACCAGGCTTCATCACCTGAATTTCATATTCCAGGTCTCGGCCCTGAGTATGCTTCAGCCCGCCACTCGCTGGCAGCAGAGTTCTGATGAACACATCGCGAGCTTCACCACTGCCTTCGTTGGTCAGGATGTACCGATAGGCGACTTCCTGGCCCAGTTGCACTTTGTCCGGTCCGTCCATTTGCAGACGCAGCTTCGGAGCTGTCACGACGGTAGTCGCTTTGACTCGCGATTTGAACTTGACGGACGCTGTGCCGTCCAACACACCCTCGCCCGTCGGCTTGACCTGAACCGTGATTGTTTCTGTTTGGCCCGGCAGGATTTCTTTGAACGTCCAGATCAGCTTACGTGCCACTTTGTCGTAATCGGATTGTGGATGAGCGCCCTCGACTTCAGTGGCAGCGGTCACTTCGTCTTCGACAACAACATCGAAAGCCGTCGCATCTCCTTCGTTGCGAACGAAGATTTGGTAATTCAGTGGTACGCCAACGGAAGCGTTTTTCGGAGCCGACTTTTCCAAAACAAGATTTGGACGCATGGTTCCGGAAACCTGTCGAACTGACGGATTCGGCCCGGAACCGTTGCTGCGAATCTCCATGGGGGGCAGATCGTCAGGGCGGCTGTCGAAATTGCCCGGTATATTCAACGGTTCTTCCCGGCGTGTGCCAGGCAAACCACGATCGTCAAATCGATGGTCTATGGCAGGTTGTGTGATGTCGTCGCGAAATTCTCCGGGTGTCGGCCGTGGGTCCTCTTTGAAGCTGTTGTCGGCACCGAACTCGCGAACGCCGTCACCCAATGGAATGCCTGGTTCGTTGTACTGAGGAACCGGGGCGTCGCCCGGTGTGTTGTAGTTTTCAAAACGTCGATTGTCAGGTGCCGGCTGTGGCGAGAAATCTGACCGCGGAATCATGGGGTTATCCGGCTGTCGTGTGCTCGGAAATTCTTCGCTGAAACCCGGGATTGATAAACCCGACGGCTGCTTAATCTCCGGAACTCGATCGAATTCAAGGGGTGTGTTGTTGTCCTCAGCAAATGGCAACAGTGGCCCGCTTTCGAATGTTGTTGCTGCATCAAGCGGAGCTGGCTGCAGGGGTCGCGCCGCTGGCACTGTCATCGGCATCGGTTCAACGATCGGTCGCGTCGGCAGTTCTCGTGGTGGTGGCACTTTGTCGTTAGACGGCTGGTGATCATGAGTTTCAGGAAACGGAGTACTGAAGTCCGGAAGTTCAGGTGGAGCAGTGGCAGGCTGCGCTGGCTCGGCGTCGAACACCGGGACTTCGCTCTCGAAGGTTCGCGGAGTAATCGTCTGTTTTTCTTTATCCTCGTAGAACTGAGCCGTCGTTTTGGGCGAAGCGACATCGAACGTCTGCGTTTCCCTGGTAGCAACGTCGGATGTATTTGCTTCTGCCGCCGTGGTGTCTGCAGGAAAGAACGCATACGGATTCGCAGCAGGTCGCGGTGTCGCTGACAGCTGCGTTGGCTTGACAGCTATCGGCTGAGATTCTTTCGACTGTGGTTCAGGTTCGAATGTCTGGAAATTCGGTTCAGGCAGTGATTCAGCAGCAGGCTCTTCAAATCCAACAGTTGCCACTGTTTTCGGGGCAGATGTCTGATAGGCCGCCGAAGAAACGCCTGGTTCCTGAAAAGGATTGCCGTCTGAGCTTAATGCCGCCAACTGAACGCCAGTGTTGGGGGGCGGAGTGAAATCCTGTGGTGGAAGGGGTTCGCTGTGGAAGATTTCCATCGCTTGTTCTGCATTGACGTCAAAACCTGCAGCCGCAGTTTTGGTTGAGGCAACCGGTGGTTCCTTCAAGTCGAACTGCAAATCATTGCCTAGTGGTTCGCCGTTCATTAGCTGGTCGAACTCGGCATCTGACAACGTCGCATCGACGGTTCGGCCGCCCGTTGTCGGCACAATGTCAGCAGAATCCGTCGCCGAATTTTCAGCAATGGTGGCACGATGAGCTGATAATCGCTGTTGGGCTTCAAGCAAGGCCAGACTGCCAATGCCAATAACGCCCACGACAGCGACGGTTTTCCAGAATGAGGCTTGCATGGGAATCCTTTCCCCGGCCAATAAAAAATTGCTAACGCGATATGCCCCCGCACAGCGCGAACCATCCTTGATAGACAGGTAGTACTACCAAATCCCGAAAAACGCTGAAAGAGGGGTTTTACCTGTCATATTCTGACTGTCGGCACATTCTGCCGATTTTTCAACGACACCTTCATTTAGAACGATCAGGCTGTGTTGTGCTGTAAGCCGTTTCTTTTAATACGGTTACGTCAATTTGTTGAGGGCTTCGAACGGATTTTACCAGCAAAAAATGAACGGTTTACCGTCCTGTTTGAGACCGGCGAAGAAATTCGGTAAACTACTGCGTAACCAACGAATTTTCTGATTCAGGAAGCGTGAAATGAGCGAAGATGTGGTGCCTGTGGCCTCAAGTGCTGATATTGCCCGGTCCAGCCTGAAGGAAGTCGGCGCCTCCCTGGGGACCGGTTTTGGTGGTAACATCACCCGAATTACCTTCACGGGGAACAAATTCGGTGACCCGGAGATGACGCATCTCAAAAATCTTGAGTATCTGCGGGACGTCAACTTGACGGGCACCAAAGTCACCGATGAGAGCATGGTGGAGCTCAAGAAGATCAAGAATCTGCGGCAGCTGACTTTGACGGG
>CALFOL010000407.1 GCA_937919915.1 uncultured Planctomycetaceae bacterium | reverse complement strand
AATGGTATTGTTTAGACCGTAAGTCTTACGATTCCCTCCGGTGCTCCCTTCCCCAGTGTTTCGCCTTTCCCTTTTTTGAGTGACTGGATGAAGGCTCCAACAGTTGCGAGTGATTTCCTGAAGCTGGTCGAGAGAAGCGAATTGCTCTCTGCGGCGCAGGTACGCAAAGCGATTGAGAAATTCGAACTCAGCGACGACATGTTGTCGGAAAGCGTGGCGCGCAAACTGGTTCATGGGCGTGTGTTGACACCCTTTCAGGCAGAGCGTTTGCTGGAAGGTCGCTATCGCGGTTTCGTGATCGACGGCTACCGGGTGCGCGAGGTACTTGGTGTGGGCGGCATGGGGTGCGTCTACATTGCGGAAGACCGAGACCAGGACCGCAAAGTTGCGTTGAAGGTGATGTCCAGCAAGCACGCTGTCGACGCTGGCATGTTGGCTCGGATGAAGCTTGAGGCCAAAGCCGGGATGACGATCAAGCATCCCGGCGTGATTGAGACCTATAGCATTGGCAGCACCGGTGCGGTGAATTACATGGTGATGGAATTCATGCGAGGCGTCAGCCTGCACGAATTAGTGGCGCTGCATGGTCCCGTTCGTTGGCCCATGGCCTGCGACATGTTTTATCAGGTGGCTCAAGCACTAAGAGCCTCCCATAAACTCGGGATCATTCATCGCGACATCAAGCCAGCGAATCTGTTAATCGATTCAACAGGACTCACCAAACTGCTCGACTTCGGGTTGGCCAAAATCGAAGACAACGAAGGTGAAGAATTCTCGCTGGCGATGATCTTCGGTCACGATTGCCTGGGAACTCCGGACTACATCCCGCCAGAGCAAGCTGAAGACAGCAACAAAGTCGATGCCACGGCAGATATCTACAGCCTGGGCTGCACGATGTACGTTGCACTGACCGGACGCGTTCCGTTTCCGCAGAAAACGAATGGTGCAAAAATTAAAGCCCATCGAACCCTGCCAGCTCGCTCGATCAGCGAAATTCGTAAGGATATTCCGGCGGAAGTGATCGCCATCGTTGAGAAAATGATGGCAAAAAAACCAGCGGATCGTTTTCAGTCGGCAGCGGAATTAATAGCTGCTCTAAAACCGCATGCCCAACGCGGAGCGGTGAATTTCGAATTCCGTCAACTGGTGACTCTTCGCGCCAAGCAGGCTCGTGACAAAGAGTTGGCAGCCATAAAACAAAAACCGGCGGCAAACGTTGCGCCCCATTCATCGATTACGTCAAGCACAGGGTGGCTGCAGAATTCCGGCCATCATCTGGAATCAGGAATCGATACCTTTGCCGGAGACGACACACCTGCGATTCGGCAACCGGCTCCGGACCGTCCGTCTGGTGCTCCGCGAAATTTTCCGGCAACACCGGCCCCGAGGCGTCCAACGCCTTCCAATGCCAATGTGCCCAAGGAATGGTCAATACAACGATTGAAGTCGAAGCAAAAAGTGCCGCTGACACGTGTTAAAATGCGAGTCGGTGCCGCGATCGAATGCGAAGTTAAGATCCCGGGATCAGTGATTGATTCGCGTCAGTGTTATATTGAATACGACGGCTCAGCCTGGCAGCTGCGACAGGAGTCGCGTAGTCAACCGACGTTTGTGAATGGCAAGCCGGAATCTTACACGACACTGCGACACGGGTCTAAAATAACATTCAGTGACGGCAATGGATTTTTGCTGGAGAACGCAGAACAGGCGAAGATCAATCAGAAGTTCCGCCGCAACATGTTCCTGCTGCTTGGCTTGGGAGTCGCAGCCGGAGTAATCGCCGTGATTGTGATGTCAGTGCTGTAGGCTGGGGCAACGTTCTCCCCTGGCGAAGCATAAAATTGCGTGTCCTGCACCTGTGCGCCGGCCCCCCATCCAGCCGCAGCTCTCTCTTAAGCACCCGCGCACAAATAACCGAGTCTAACTCTTAGGATCTGCTCCGTCGGGTCAGGAATATCCGAAGGTTGTTGTGTGCGAAAACATATAAGCGGATGCTTACAGCTGCTCTCCGCCGGAAACATGCAGGATCTCGCCAGTGATAAACCTGGACTGCAGCAGGTACACCACGGCATCGCAAATGTCTGACGGGCTTCCTGGTCGCTTTAACGGAATCCCTTCCGCTGCGCGCTGCGCATGCCAGTCCTCTGCACCTGTTGGCGGTAACATGGCGCCGGGAGCGATAGCGTTCACCTGAATCGCGGGTGCCAGTTGCTGCGCCAGTGTTTTCGTCAGACTGCACAGAGCCGCCTTTGATGCAGTATACACGGCGTGAGTGCCCGGTGGTCGCGTGGCACGCCAGTCGACGATATTCAGAATGTGGCCCGTTTGTCCTGATGGCAACTGCGCCGTAAACTGCTGTGACAGCATCAGTGGAGCGAGCGCGTTGACGGTCAAGTGCTGATGCCAGTGATCGGTATCGATACTATCCAGCGCACGTTCTTCAAATACGGCAGCACAGTTGATCAGGACGCGGACCGGCCCGAGCGTTTTCGCCGTGTTGAAAATGGCAGTTGCTGCTGTCGCTGGTTCGCGGAGATCGGCAGCAACGCATGTGCTGTTACAGCCAATCGTTTTCAACTCATCCACCAGTTGTTGCGCAGCGGATTTCGAACGACCGTAATGTACGACGACGTCCAGCGAAAGACGTTTGGCCAGCGCCAGACTGATCCCGCGACCGAGCCGCTTTGCACCGCCGGTGACAATTGCGACGTCGCCAGCAGACAGCGGTATCGGTGTGGCAGGAACGACGGGCACGCGATGCCTCACCAAAAACGGGGAGAGATAAACGGAAAATCTCCTTTCGGCAGCCGAAAGCCACCGAAAGGACATTGAGTAGCAGTGCGATTGCCATGGGCATTTCGTGTTATACGGCTTCGCCTTCAAGACTGCGGTGCAGTTTTCGGAGAGCTTCGCCTTCGATCTGACGAACGCGTTCGCGAGTCAGTCCGAGTGATTCGCCGATTTCTTTCAGTGTCTGAGGTTCGCTGTCGTCGAGACCGAAACGCAGTCGCAGAATCGTTGATTCACGAGTATCCATTTCTTCCAGCAGACGAAACACGTGCTTCAGGTTGTCGCTGTTGATCAATTCGTCTGCCGGACCTACGGTGCGGTCGTCGGCCACGATTTCCCCCAGCGACATCCCCGCTTCGTCCTGTTCAGACTGCGGTGCTGCGTTGTACAACGCGATTGCCTTCTTCACGATTCGCAGTTTCTTGTTCGGAATCTCCAGTTCCCGAGCGATGTCCTCAGTCGTTGGAGTTCGCTTCAGTTCCTCAGCCAGCTTGGCGGCCGCCCGACGCCACTTCGAGAGCAGTTCGACCATGTATGCCGGAACTCGGATCGTTTTGGCTGTGTTGACCAAAGCGCGTTTGATGGACTGTTTGATCCAAAAACTGGCGTAGGTGCTGAAGCGAGTATTCATGTCCGGATCGAAGCCCTCAACCGCTCGCAGCAGTCCGAGGTTACCGTCTTCGATGAGGTCCTGCAGTGGCAGGCCTTTGCCGGAATATCCGCGAGCGATGTTGACGACAAGTCGCAGGTTGGCCCGTACCATGCGATCTCGTGCAGCACCATCACCAGCAGTGATGGCTCTGGACAGCGACTTCTCTTCGTCCGCTGTCAACAGAGCTGTTTCATTAATCTCACGAAGATAGGTCTCGAGTGGTGTCTGTAGTCGAGAGCTGGGTCGTGATTTGGTTGTCGTTGGAGCCATAGACTACCTGCATTCTAGGGTTGG
>CALFOL010000406.1 GCA_937919915.1 uncultured Planctomycetaceae bacterium | reverse complement strand
ACTAAGCCGCAGAGTGCATTAAGGAATCAGAACTATGCAACACAATATTCTGAATCGACGTCACGTACTGTCGCGCGCGGGGTGTGGTTTTGGCATGCTGGGCCTTGCCGGATTGCTGCAGGACAACGGACTGCTGGGATCCGCAGCGGCCGAAGATCTGGGCAGTCGAGCGTTGAATCCGTTAGCGCCGCAGCAGACCCACTTTGCAGCGAAGGCGAAGCGTGTCATCTGGATCTTTGTCAACGGCGGCCCCAGCCATGTGGACACGTGGGACTACAAACCGGAACTCGAACGCTGGCACAACAAATCGATTAAGGAGTTTGCGCCGGAATTTACGAACACCACCGGCTTCTTCAAAAACGCAGTCGGCAACCTGATGAAGTCGCCGTTCGCGTTCACTCCGCGCGGCGAATGTGGCAAGATGGTGTCGGAGATCTTTCCGAAGCTGGGTGAGCACGTCGACAAGATGGCGTTTATTCATTCCGGCCATACTGAATCGAACAACCATTCGCCAGCGCTGTTTGCGATGAACTGCGGCCTGCCGCGAATGGGATTCCCGTGCGTTGGCTCGTGGGTCACCTACGGTCTGGGCAGTGAAAGCAGCGATCTGCCGGCATTTGTCGTGATGAGCGATCCCAAAGGCCGTGGACTTCCGAAAGGCCACGCATCGAACTGGAGCGCTGGATTTCTGCCGGGTGTTTTTCAGGGAACTCACTTAAGCCCGACCGGTGCGGCGATCGCCAATCTGCAACCCGTCAATGCGGCGGGGAATGCTCAGCGAAATCAGCTGGACCTCCTGAATCAACTGAACAACCTGCATCGAGAACAACGAGCGGCTGAGGCGGAACTGGCAGCCAGGATTGAGAGCTTTGAGCTGGCCTACCGCATGCAGTCGGCGGCTCCTCAGGCACTGGATATCGATTCTGAGCCTCAGCATATTCAGGCTCTGTATGGCATCGGCGATGACAAGTGTGATCATTTCGCCCGGCAATGTTTGACCGCCCGGCGAATGGTCGAACGCGGCGTGCGAATGGTGCAGATCTATTCCGGCGGTATGGAAAACCAGAGATCGTGGGATGGGCACAACGACATCCACGGTAACCATAGTCAGTTCGCTGGCGAAACAGACACGCCGGTGGCCGGGTTGCTGTCTGACCTTGAACAGCGAGGCATGTTACAGGACACGCTGGTGATCTGGTGTGGAGAATTCGGCCGACTTCCGGTTGCTCAAAAGGCCGAGAAACCGGGCCGCGACCACAATCCTCATTGCTTCACGGCGTGGATGGCCGGCGGCGGCATCAAGGGCGGGACGTCGTATGGCGAATCCGACGATGTCGGCTACAAAGCAGCGGTTGATAAAGTGCACATCAACGATCTGCACGCCACAATCCTGCATCTGTTGGGCATCAATCACACGCGACTGACTTACAAATACAACGGTCGACGCTTTCGTCTGACGGACGTCGCCGGCGAAGTCATTGACCGAATCATTTCGTAACGTCAACAGGCGATCAGTTGCCGCGTTTCAGGTTTTTGACGGCGACGTTGTCGACATACATCCTCCCCACTTCCTACAGCGAATCCGGAATCCAGTTCAGGACTATTCCTTAGATCACATCCAGCCAATCAGTTGTTGTGAATACTTCGCTGCCACCATTCTGAGATTCATCAGTCAACGGAAGAAGGGCGACGGGAGCGTCGTCGGTTTCTTTTGCGAACAGCGAATCTTCCTCTTCATCTGTCGCGTCGGGTAAAGCGGAGGGGGGAATGTTCACCCGGGCTGGGACTGACGTGAGGCTGGTGGAAGGTGACGATTGGACAGTGACATCGTTGCGGACAGACACAGTCGGACCGACTGCGGTTGACACCGACGAGCCTGCTGCCTTCGGCTGCCCTTGCTTTGACAACACATCCGCTCGCACATACCCAATCCGCTGGAGAGCACTGAGAGCCTCCAGCGGTGAGACGATTCCGTTGCCATCAAAATCACTGGCTGCATCATCCGTGCCAATCGCCTGAATCGAACTCAGAGCTTCCAGTGGCTCAACGATTCCGTTGCTGTTCTTGTCCCAGGGGAAGTAGGTGATGTCGTCGCTGTCGATCAAATGGCCCTGACCGGAATTGCTGTTTTCGTTTTGCTCGTTCACGATATTGTCGACATCGACGATCAGAAACAAACGACTGGAGTCGATGGAAACGGTGCCGATGCCCAGGCCGGCCGGGGCTGACGCGATCGCGTGGTCGAACAGCAACGCCTGGTCCAGCTGGACACTGAAGGTCCTGGTTTCGCTGGCTCCGGCAGCGCTGTCTGCGAACGTCGCACTGGACGCGGGGAGGACGACGTCATCGGCGTCACCGAGAATATCATTCGCTGACCAGACGGCGTGAGTTTCAAAAGCAGTGGCGTCCGCGAGACCAACATTGGCAACTGTCAATGAGACGTCCGTAGTTCCGAGAAGCATATGATCCGAGACAGCGTCAATGGCGGTTGCTCTGAGGTCCGGGATGAGCGGTTGCTGAATTTTTAAAACCGCGGCTCCCTGCGTATACACGTCGAACGTGGTTGTGTCGATCGTTTCCTGCGGTTGCGAAGTCCAGTTCAGTCCGGTGTTCACGGTGTCGCCGGAACCACGAAAGACCACGAGAGTGTTGGAATGCGAACTGATGTTCAACACCTCATGGACGTCCAGTGTCAGGGTGTTGACTCCGTCGCCTGTGATGTCAATCTGTTCAATGTCAACCAGGCGATTATCGCTGATGCTGGTCAAATCCAAATACAATCCGCTTCCATCCAGACGCAGCGTATCGACGCCAGTGCCGCCCACGAGTCGTCGCGTCGTCGAAAAATCGGCATCCGGTATGGCCAGCACATCATCGCCTGCGCCGCCACGCAACACGTCGGCGCCGCCGTCGCTGATGAGGATGTCGTCACCGGGGCCGCCGATGAGCTTGTCGGCGAAACCACCGCCAAAGGCTGAAATCGTGTTGTCTAACGGGTTGCCTGCCTGAGTCAACGCATCTGCGGTAAAGTTACCACCAAAGGCGACGTACACTTCTCCTTCGTTGAACGTCGTTGGACTTCCATCTGCTAATCTGGCACCGATCACCACATCATCAAAGCCGTCACCGTTGACATCACCGGCTGCACTGACACTGATTCCAGACTGATCACCCGCATCGATGCCGCTCAGGACGAACCCCCTCGGTCCGTTCTCGTTGCCAGTTTCGGATAGCTGAACATCAGCAGGAAAGAATTCGGCGCGACCGAATATCACGTACGTTTCGCCGGCAGCTCCGGGGCCAGCGGGACCTTCGGCGAAGAACGCGCCGATAATCACATCATCAAAGCCGTCGCCATTGACGTCGCCAGCGCCGCTGACGGAGATCCCGGCACCGTCCCCGGGATCGGCACCGCGAATGCGAAAACCGTTGGTGCCGTCCAGCGTCGATGTTTCCAGCACTGCAGGAAACGGAGCCGATTGTCCGAACACCACCACAGAGAGACCTTCACGGGAATCTGTGGATCCGGAATCTGCCAGTGCTGCTCCGAAAATCAGGTCGTCGAAACCATCGCCGTTGATGTCCCCCGCTGAGCCAACCTGTCGACCGAATTTGTCTCCCACCTGGCTTCCATTCACCTGGAAACCGATAACTCCGTTCAGTGTGCTGAGATTGACGGTTGCTGAAAATCCAGTCTGTTGGCCGAAGATGACGTAGGCTCGCCCGGCATGT
>CALFOL010000405.1 GCA_937919915.1 uncultured Planctomycetaceae bacterium | reverse complement strand
GTAACCTTTCCACGGTCTTCCTGAAAAGCTGGGTAGAAGGTTATTTGTTGAGTATTTGGCTGAAAAGGACTTAATGATGTACGGTGCAAAGCAGTGCCCTGAATGTGGTTCAAAAATGCACGCCCGAACCGCGGACGGCATGTGCCCGCAATACCTGATGAAAGCCGCACTCGGCAACGAACTGGAAAGTCCAGCCTTGGCACCAACAATGCAATCATCCGGGCGGTTTGTTCCTCCCACATCAGAATCTTTAGTCAACGCGTTTCCGCACGTGGAGATTCTGGAAACTCTGGGCCACGGCGGAATGGGAGCTGTCTACAAGGCGCGCCAAAAGAAACTGGATCGCGTGGTCGCGTTGAAGATCGTTCGTCCGGACAACACGGACGATCCAACGTTCACCGTTCGCTTCAACCGCGAAGCCAGGACGCTGGCGAGACTGAATCATCCCAGCATCGTTGGAGTCTACGATTTCGGTGACGTCGATTTTGTTGACGAGCACGGTAAGTCCAGCAAGCTGTATTACTTTCTGATGGAATACGTCGACGGAGTCAACCTTCGCCGACTGATGCAGACGGAAAGAACAACACCGTCGCAGGCATTACCGATCGTACTGCAGATTTGCGAGGCTCTGCAGTACGCTCACAATCAGGGAGTTGTGCACCGCGACATCAAGCCCGAGAACATTCTGCTGGATGCTCAGGGGCGAGTCAAAATCGCGGACTTCGGACTGGCGAAGCTGAACAACAATGACGACGACGTCAACCTGACGGGAACTCGTCAGGTGCTGGGAACGCTACAGTACATGGCTCCGGAACAGATGAGCCAATCCCGGCAGGTGGATCATCGAGCCGACATCTATTCGATGGGAGTCGTGCTGTACGAAATGCTCACTGGCGAAGTTCCAGCAGGTGTATTTGAAGCGCCGTCGCTGCGAGCTAATATCGACGGCCGACTGGATGAAGTCGTCATGCGAGCACTGGCGAGAGATCCGGACAAGCGTTTTCAATCGGCAAGCGAAGTTGGCAATCAAATCAGTAACATTTCATCAACACCTGAGGAGTCGGCTCAGCACGATCACCCTCACCTGCCCGGTCCCTCGACGATTATTGACAATGGCGTCGCGGCAATCGCAGCCGGGTTTCGCGGACTATGGACTCCATCTGAGGAGGAAAATGATGAACACGACCCTGGCAAGAGTAACGTCACGCTGAATCGAATTGATGTGGAGACGGATCGACTGCCCGACGTTTGCATTGTCTGTGACAAAGTGACAAAGCGGCGGATGGCTCGTGAGTTCTCGTACACGCCCGAATCAATGAAAGTGTTGATCGTTGCACTAATGGTCCTGTTCTTCCCTGCGGGAATATTGGTCGCCATCATTGCCGAGAGAAAAGTGAGATCAACACTCCCGGTGTGCGGAACAGATCGGCACCACTGGTCGAAACTGGACTGGTGGACCGGACTGGCGTGGCGTGGGTATTGATTCTTGCCCGTGTGTTTGCGGGATTAAGTTACGGCAGATTGTTTGGGCTATTCCCGGGATCGAACAACCCGGCAATACTGGTCGGTTGCATCCTGACTGGTGTGGCGTTGTACGTCGTGCCATTGGTCATCATTGCATCGAGTCGAGTTGCGGTGCAACAAATTACAGATCACACAATTTCCTTGAAACGCACCGCAGTGAAATTTGCTCGAGCCTGCGATCGCATGAATCCACCAACAGGCTGAGGCAGAGATCGCGCGGCAGTTGACCACGGATGACTCGGACAGCACAGATGGCGGGCCAGGCGGTCAGGCGTGATAGTCTTCGGCAGTTCGGCTTTTTCGGAATTCAAATCATTCTGCGTCGGCCGAACGTTGCGATACGGTGACCAGCAAGCCACTTTTTAACATCACCTCGGCAACACGTCGATTGCCGGCACCGGTGATGTGACAGGGGCCCAGATAGATCCGGTCGGTCATTCCGGTGAATGCATGGCTGATGTCTGTGATGCCGTCCTGTTGCTGAGCCAGAAGCCTGGCTTGTGGATAAGTTTCTCCGAACAGTTCTTTCCCTGGCTCAGGAAGCCAGGGATGATTGGCGACGAGTTCTTCCTCTTCGGGTGTCAGTACTTTGGGATCCCTGTACAACTGTGGCTGCCAGTAGAAATGCACGGCGAAGCCATATTCCCGCCCCAGTGCCAGTACCAGCCGATAGACAGAGCCATAGGTTTTGACGACTGACTCAGCAACTGCGGGGGCGTCGATTGGGGGGCGAGCGGCACGTGCGCTGGGATTCAGCATGCGTCCCAGATCCGTACGAGCGACCCAGCGCGCGATGGACTTTAAGCTGTTGGTCTTATATTCCAGTAGACCTTCATAATTCTCCGGGCCGCCAACTCGTCCGCTTGAATACGCGGCTGTTGTTTCGTTGTAGCCATCGTAGAAAACCACGACGTCTGGAACATTTCCGTGCTCAAGCTGCACAGTCAGCTCTACCAGGCCTTGCGTCGACACCCAGGCGCGTTGCCCGAAGTTCGTGACCTGAACGGCCGATTGATTGTTGCCGTTCAGAAATCTCTGCAGGTATGCGGCTATGGTTTCGTCGTCTGCTGCACCTTCTCCCTACATCGTGGATCCGCCGAAGGTAAAGATGCGAACTGTTTCCTCCGCGCATACTTGAATTTCCGGCAAGGTTACTCGAAGGCCGTCTTCCCCCACATGAATGGCTTTGCCAGCGAAGGCGTTGCCTCGCCAGCCAACGTATAGCTGCCGGCTAACACTCGTTTTGTGGACTTCATGGATCGCTTTGTCTTCGATCACAGTTTCAGTGGGAGTCAACCGGTGAATCAACGCCGCGCCCATGTTCAGAATCAGCAACAGGACGACAGCGTTGACTATAGATAGAACAGCCCAGCGATAGGCACTGATCGCGCGTTGACGGAACAGCCCGAGCACATACAGAACCAGTCCTGTGATTCCACGCATCAGGCGATCTTTATCGACCGGCCCGTGCGTCAGCCCGATGATGTTTGATGTTATGGCGACGACAATGAACAGCGCGCCGAACCATGCGCACGCACTGCAGCAGCGGTCCCATTTTGAATGAACTGATTGTGGCATCGGTCGGCTTTCCGCGGTATGAATCCATATGTTCAGTATGTCGCGGCGGCTGACGCAAAGGCAATTTTTGTGTTCTTCACTCGGCCGTTGCTTTTCGGTGCGATAATTCGGCATTGTTGCACTGATACAACAGCGGAGACGTTCAAGACGGCTTCTCTTTCCTGCAATTCGAAGACGAAGATCGCGTCGCTTCGATTGCTACAGCGTATTACGCTGACTTGTGACCGCGGGCACGCGTTTCGATCGAAGAAAGCCTGTTCCCGCGAGCGAGTACCGTTC
>CALFOL010000404.1 GCA_937919915.1 uncultured Planctomycetaceae bacterium | reverse complement strand
GAACGCCAGCGGAAATTCCGTGATATTACTTTCGAGATGTGCGGAACGTAGGCTCCAATGTTGTCGTCGTTCGAACGATCGCGAGAACTCGGTAGCTGGGCTCGCTACAAATCGAAATTCGAACGTTCAACCGAATGGGCTTCACACGGTGAGTATTCGTTGAAAGCAACTATGCCTCCAGGAGAATATCCCGGTGTTGGGATGGTGTGGTTTCAGCATGACTGGCGTGAGTATTCTCGCTTACAACTGGATCTGATGAACCCAGGCGATACCGCTTTTCCCGTGACTGTGAAGATCTTTGATGAGTATCACACGCGGACGGGATTCCAGCATAACGACCGGTTTGGTCGAGACTACACTCTCGAACCCGGTGCGAACGTTGCTGTCGACATTGATCTGGCTGATGTGGAATCGGCGCCGCTAAGCCGAAAGATGAATCTGAAGTGGATTTGGGTGATTGAGGTCTTCAGCCATGACCTGCAGCAGACTCGGGTGCTGCACGTGGATCATCTTCGACTCGTGAAATAGAGCGGCGATCTGAGATTTCAAATTCCAGATTTCAGATAGGAACGCTTCTAATTCAACCAGCGCAGCGGTAACGTGACAGGATCTCCTACTCACCGAAAAGGTCCCGCCGATGTCTGCTCGTGCCCTGATGTTGTTTTGTGCTGTGCTGTTTGTTGTACCTTCCGTCGCGGATGATGCCATCACCCTGCGATCCGCCGATGGCCAGAATTGGTATCGCGGCAACATGCACACCCATTCGCTGTGGAGCGACGGCGACGACTATCCGGAAATGATCGCATCGTGGTACAAAGAACGCCACTACGACTTCCTGGTCTTCACAGATCACAACGTGCTGCTGCGAGGCGACAAGTGGATCGATGTGGAGAAGAACAAAGGCGGGCAGAAAGCATTCGATAAACTTGTCGCGAAATTTCCTGGCGACTGGGTGCAGACTCGGACAGAAAAAGAGCGACTACAGGTGAAGTTGAACACGTTTGATACCGTCTTCGACAAGCTTGCGGAGACGCAGAAATACCTGTTGATTCAGGGTGAAGAAATCACGGACAAGTTTAAAAACAAACCTATCCACATGTGTGCCACCAATCTGACGGAGCTGTTACCGCCTCTCCACGGAGAAAGCGTTTTGGAAGTCATGCAGCAGAACATTAACGCCGCTGTGTCTCGCCGGGAACGCACGGGAGAAAAGACGCTGGTGCATTTGAATCATCCGAATTTTGGCTATGGGGTAACCGCCGAACAGTTGATGAAAGTCATTGGTGAAAACTTCTTTGAAGTCTACAACGGTCATCCCGGCGTCAACGATTCGGGGGACAAGACTCACGCGTCGACAGAACGCATGTGGGATATCATTAACACCTGGCGACTGGCGAAGTTCGACCTGCCCATCATGTACGGCCTGGCCACGGACGACGGACACAGCTACCACGAAACCGAACCTGGTAAGCAGAGCCAACCCGGTCGTGGCTGGGTCATGGTGCTGGCCGACACCTTGACTCCCGACGCAATGGTGACCGCACTGGAAGCGGGCCGGTTCTATTCGTCAAGCGGCGTGACATTGAACAGCGTCACGTTTGCTGACGGCACTCTGTCGGTCGAAGTGAATACTCAGGACGGCGTCGAATACCAGGTCGATTTCATCGGCACCCGCCGAGGCTTTGACGACAAGTCGCTGCCCGCAATCGACGACGAAGAAAAAGCGAAGGAACTCACCCGAGTCTACAGCGACGAAGTCGGTGCTGTGCTGCAGACCAGCAAAGGGGCTTCCGCCGGTTACAAGCTCACTGGCAACGAACTTTACGTGCGAGCCGTCATCACATCCTCTCGACCGCATCCGAATCCTTCAGAAGCCGGTGACTTCGAAAAGGCATGGACTCAGCCAATTACGCCAAAGTAGCCGTCATCGCTCCGCGTGACGAGCCGGCAGAGTCAGCTTCCCATCACCACGAAGAACACATCGGAGCCAAAAGGCATACTTGGAGCAGTTTACAAAATGTCGTGGACGCGTTGGGCTCGCGGGAGTAAGCGTATTGCTGTCGAGTACGTTTCGCCGCGGCCATAAGTCAACAGTTTCGCTCCCTTCATCCACGCAGGCATCAATGACTGTGGCAGTCCGATGTTCGCGGAGGAGCTTCACGAGCTGGGGATTGGCTTCAATGCACACTCCCGTCCAGTCGAACGTCTTCTCAAGACAAAATGTGTTGCTGTTATTCTTCGGGTGTGCCGCTGCGAGATCAACGAAGTATCCACCACGTTGGCTGGCAAACACTTCCTCCATCAGCCAGTGATCCTGTCCTTTTTGGCTGAAGAACATAATTTGCCTGTATAAGTGTTCGGACTACTGAATTGCCACAACGACTGGGATGTCGTGATTCTCTCGCGACGGATCGCTGTCAAACGAGCCTTCCTGCGAGCTATCTCGACTGGCAACCGACTGCAGATATTATTGAAATCGATCTCCCTCCGCGATTGAATTCACGCTCTAACTTCGAGCATTCATGGCTCTGCCGCACAGACGAAACGTAAGAACAAGTTGGGCGAAATCAGGTCGCGGCTCTGGCAATGACAGATGATGCGACGGCAATGGCCTCAGGGAGCATCACAAAGTCAGGAATCGTTGTTCTGCTTTCGTGGTCGGCCGCGTGGAGTAATCGTGCTTTCCAGACCGAGTTGTTTGATTCTTGTTGCCGCCCAATCATCGTCTCCAAACGGACATCCTCGCAGGACGCAACGCTGCAGAGCCTTGTATTCCGAATCCGTTAATGACTGGTTTACATGATCCAGCCAGCCCCGCTTTCGCGGCAGCGGCCACGCGGCCAACATTGCTTTGTCGGCTGTTGTTCCGTGCAGCCAGCGATGAAGGCTGTTCCATCGCCATTGACCGGCACTCTTCACCAGGTTCGCTTTGAGTGCATTTCGCTCGACGTAGCGGCAGACGGTGTAGAAGTGGTCGTCATCCTGAACGGGAAAGGATTTGAACCGCCCCTGATAAACGTGGCCGGATCCCGTGCTGTGGCGATGGGCATGCCAGCGTTGAGTGTGCGTGAGCGTCAACCATCCCGTGAAATCCGAAAGCTGCCCGTCGAATTCCGGCCAGGCGACAAGATGCCAGTGATTCGGCATCACGCAATAGCTTAGCAACCGAATCCCGGAACGTTCGACGGCCTCCGAGAGGACTGTCTCAAACGCAACGTAGTCCTCATCCTTTTTGAAGATCGTCATCCGAGCATTCGCTCGGTTCAGAACGTGATAAATCAACCCACCTTTGGCTGCTCGTTTTGGTCGTCCCATAGCCGAAAAGGATAAGGGAAGAAGCGTTATTCGTCAATAAAGGTTCCTGACACCTTTCCTGCACACC
>CALFOL010000403.1 GCA_937919915.1 uncultured Planctomycetaceae bacterium | reverse complement strand
CCCGGTCCAGTTTAAACGTTCAATGGCGAACGGTTTTGTGCCGCGAGAGCCCCAACCGCGGTTGGTCCCACCAACAAACAAAGATCCGTCTTCGGTTAGCCGAAGCGATAGCGTTCCGGATCCGAAACCTTCGCGGAATGGGAAGCAGGCTCCCTGATAGTGCCCGTCGATTTTTTCCAGAAAACATCGCATCACAGTGCTGAATGTTTGGTCACCCACAAACATTTGTTCGGCGAACGGCCCGAATTTCCCCTGGCTCAAGTCGCACGCGATACCACTGGCTGACTGCCCCATCTTCTTGTACGGAAACAGAATCACCGGCGGCTCGTATTCCGGAATTTTTTCTGCTTCTGTCATGATGCGACTCCCGCTTTCGGGTTCCTGGGGAGCGGGCCCCAGAACTTTGTCGGCACCCGCTTCGGTATACCACTTGTTGCCGCCGGGATGGCCCTGAAATGACCCCGGTCGCAGCCATTTCAGGCTACAGGTGCCGTTCCATGGGCCCTGGTTGTCGGTGTAGAACACGTCGTCGGCAGCGTTCAGTCCCATGCCGCCCGGCGATCGGATTCCGCTGCACGTTGGGATCGATTTCCCTTCGCTGTCAATTCGTAGACACCAACCACGATACTTCGAATCACTTCCAAACGATCCTGTCAGGCAGAGCGTCACCCACATGTGGCCCTGCTTGTCGAATGGTGTGCCGAACGCGTATTCGTGGTAGTCGCCGTTGATGCCCCAGTCGTCATTGAAGGTTTCGAAGACATCCGCAGCACCGTCGCCGTTTGTGTCTTTCATACGCGTCACTTCGCCCCGTTGAGTCGCATACAACCAGCCGTCTTTTGATGACAGCCCGAGTACTTCGTGCAGGCCCATCGCAAACGGTTTGAATTCTGCAGCCGGATTGTCGCTCCAGGCATTGTTGACGACGTAGATATCACCGCGCCGAGTCGACACGGCCAGGTTGCCATCCGACAGCACTTCGATGGCACCGGATTCCAAATTGATTGCTTTGGGGATTTCGAACGACAACAGCTTGTAGTAATCGGCTTCGATCGGAACGGCGTCCTGAGCAATCACGGTGGTGGATGTGAGGATCAGTGTGAGAATAATATGGCGAATCAGCATGGGATTATTTGCGAGAGGTAGAGGAGGTCGATTGGATTGAGGGTTTTAAGAAGCAGAATTGGCGATTACATTTAGCCCTCGGTGAATACGCCGGGGTAAGACGCAATGCGACATCGTCCACCGGATTTTTGAGAGCACTTTCCCCGCCTGTCTTCACGCGGGGGCTAAATCGCCCCGAGTCAGAAGGAACTGATGTAACCGCGGATCGGTCGCAGTACTAACCGCTGATTGGCTGAATCCAGATATTGCGGAAACGAATGGGATTGCCGTGATTCTGCAGAAACAAAGGTCCGTTCTCTGGGCCTTCCTTGACCGGTGCGGCCGTGGTGCCGTGAGGCAGTTCCTGATTTTCGTGAATCAACACGTTGTTGTGTTTTACGGTCACCCACGCGTTTTTCATTTTCTTGCCGTCAGTGTCATACTCGGCCGCATGAAATTCGGCATCGTACGTTTGCCAGGACAATGGTGGAAAACACATATTGGTCTTCGGCCGTGCGATCTTGTAGATCCCGCCACACTCGTTGTCTTCGCCTGTCAGACCAAACGAATCCAGAATTTGAACTTCGTAGCGCCCCTGATGATAGCACCCGCTGTTTGCTCGGCCTTGTCCCTGAGCATAAGGCATATAAGACAACAGAAATTCCATGTGCAGTTTGTAACTGCCGAACTTCTGCTTGCTGGTCACACCTTCCATCAGAAGTTTGTCTTCCGACATTCGGCCGTTTTCAAAATTGTCGGCCGTGGTTCCGTCGAACAGCACAACAGCGCCTTCGGGCGGCTTCAGGCCCAGCGTTGGACTTTCGCGTTTGACCTTTACGAATTCCGCAACCTTCACATTGTCCTTGTCGTACATCGTGAGATTGCCGTCTTTGATCTCACCGCGAGCAACATGATCTGGATTGCTGGGGGTCAACACGCAGCGGTCGCCTTCCATGACTCCGGTGCCAGGAATCTTCTTCTCTGGCGTACCGTCGAATCCGTCGCCCGGTAGGCCGCCGATGTAGCCCACACTGCGAAACTTGCCGTCACTGTCAGCGATGACCTGAATTCCAATTTTCACGTCGCCAACGGTGCCCGAGTATTCACCCTGAATACCGAAATCCGTCCCCGCTTTGGCAGGATCCAGAACGGGCTGTTTTTTGTCCTGAGCATATGACGGCATGCAGCAAACACTGAACATCAGCGACAGAAGTACGATTCTCATAAGATGAGCCCTAAAACAGCGCGGCGGGTCGAGGAAACGGAATGTTTGCGGCAGCATGAAGTAAGATCGAACTTCATGCAACCGAATGCCGTCTGATAGCGTTTTCAGCCGTTGATCCGCTCAATGGAGGCCGGATAAGCGTCGGTGGCCTGGCTTCGATGAACGGACTCCCATTCCAATCTGTCAATTCCCCGTCCGGCTCCTTCGTTACTGACCAGTCCGGGAGGCACATCGCAAGGCAACCTTTGGCGACCTGAGCAAACGTGTCGCGTTCTTCCGATGTCAGCCTGATACGATAAACTTTGCGGTTGGACGTCGGGTCTTCCTTTATTCGAGGGTTCGAAACTCCTGTCAATAACTGCTTTCCACCCGAAACCCGAGCTGCGATGGAATACTAGACGATAGGCGAAAGCAATGTTTTCCCGGGTGACAGGTCGCGTTTGGTGAGACTGTGATTCGCCAGCAGGGCTGCGATGTCCTGCTGAACGCTGCAGCTCACGTTCAGCTGAGCGACGAGAGAGAATCTGTAAATTAGCGTCGCCGCAAATACAGAACAGCGTCTGCTGTTTCCCGCTGAAGCAAGCTGTCTACGCAGACGCCAGCAGTTCTCGGGTATCTTTGCGAGTTCGATAACGGTGCGAACTCGACTGCGAACGATGTTCGTCAATACACTGCGGCTGCCCGGCAACCAGGCTAAACAGCCTGCCAAAATCCTTCACCAGACGACACCACAC
>CALFOL010000402.1 GCA_937919915.1 uncultured Planctomycetaceae bacterium | reverse complement strand
ACTCAAAATAATGAACCAAATATCGTACAAAAGCCAAAGTGAGTGCCATTGGGCTAGCGCCGTCGGCTCACGGGCTGTCAAGACAGAATCTGCCACAACATCCAACAACTGCTGGTCGCTCAGCACGAGAGCGGTGCCGGAGTCGGCCGGTTGAACAGCGAGTGCGTCTGGCGCATTGGCGACCACAGCAAGAGGCGACGCACTCATCAGAATGCGTTCTTCCAGCTGACTTACCTGCACAGCAGACTCAAGAGGAGCTGCCATTGCCTTTCGCGACTCCCACACTGCCTGATCCAGCAGCATTTGTGTTCGTCGCAGAAGATTCCGTATCGACATTGCAATTGCCCGCAAATCCCTGGTGCTCCGCTCCTCCGAAGGTGAACTGTTGCGGAGTTTTGCACACTGGGCTCTACGAGGAACCTACTGCGCGGTTAGGCAGCGCGTGCGGATCAGATGCAATAGTAGGGTTTGTCCAGAAAAGGGAGTGTCAAGATATTCCGGTTATGGCAACCGATGGGGTCGTGTCACCGCGACGAAACCGGAACTCGTTCACGAACCACTCCACTGACCGCCAAACGGAGGGGTGTCATCTTGCAAAAGCGGAACTACTGGCGTCCGGCACCGGCAATCGGACGGAGGACTGCCAGGAGGGGATTGATGACAGAACGGTTGTCAGCGGCGTGCCACTGCGGAGCAGCCGGACGGCGTTTCCCGCCGAAACATCGGCCGTGGAACCCACGATAAATTCGTCGAACTAATTGGAGTTGTCGACGCGTCGTTCGACGCGTGCCCTCATCATGTCGATCTGTTGCGTTTTCACAACATTGCCTGTGGTGCATGGGCAACGTCTTTACCTGACCCGAGAGGCAAGCCGAGCCGTACCGAAAAGATGTACGAAACTCCGTCCCGATTCCAATCCGGGCGCTGAGTACAGGATCACACACTGGCCTCATCTGATCGAAGTGGCCCGTTTTTCAACACGAGTCACTGACTTCAATAACGCAAAAGGACACCGCCATTATGAAATTCAACAACCAAAAGCAAATCGAATCATTCGAGCCAATGATCCTGATGTCCGCCTCAGGGATGGAAATCGAGGGAACAGAAGCTGCTGACTATCTGGCAGGAACAGATGGAGATGATGTGATCACGGCCGGCGGTGGCAATGACGAAATCTACTATACCAATGGTGACGATACTGTTGATGGAGGCTCTGGACGCGACACATTCTATGTCTATGTTGCTGCTTCTGACGACTTCGTCGTGTCCAAAGATTCAGACGGAAACACGGTCCTGAAGAATCGAAACAGCCAGGACGTCACAATTCTTTCGAACGTTGAATACGTCGGTTTTGAGGATGGGTTGCTGAACACAGCTGATGTCAGTGCCGGTGGATCGACGGGTGGCAATTCTGATCCGCAGGCTGAAAAAGATTACTACGAAACACCTCAGGACGAAACAATTTGGGGCAACGTTCTTGATAACGACCACGACCCAGATGGCGATGATTTGATTGTGACCTTGGAAGAAGGGCCGGAGAGTGGTTCGCTGTTGCTAAATGAAGACGGAAGCTTCGACTACATCCCTGAACCTGGATTCGTCGGAAAAGTCACGTTTACGTACTCCGTATCCGACGGCAACGGTGGGAGCGACACTGCGGAAGTCTGCATCACTGTTGGTGAAATTGACCCGGACGTAGA